>JAHEYD010000047.1 GCA_023251795.1 Nitrosotalea sp.
CCGCAAATACAAGAAGAACCACTCCAGTAAGGAAAAGATTAAAGTTCTTCATGCCTGAAAGTGCTGCATTGTATGCTGCTATGTTGAGATAGACTTGAAATCCCAAAAGTGCGATAATTAACCAGTTTATCCACTTTGCAGATAGTTGTATTTGTGCTACTTTTTGTGGTCCTTTAGATGCAGCAAGTTTTGCTTTCCTTTCTGCTTCTTTTGACATCTTTATCATCATATATGAAAATCCAAATCCAAGAGGTACAAGTAAGATCATTATAGTATAGAACAATATTGGATCTATGACAAGTCTTTGCACAAGTGGCAATGTAGTATTTGGTGATATGTAGAATCCCCAAAATGTGGTAACCATGATTTGCGCAATACCTGTAATTCCAAATGCAGTAACAAGTGGTCTGTCTTTCCAAGAGAATTTTTTGTATCTATCAATGAAGGGAATTATGAGTAATGAGAGGATAAACAGTCCAGGCCAAGCTACACCAGTTACAAACTTGTCATATTGCGTTCTAAGAAATGCATACAATCCAGTAAGATACCATTCAGGTACAGTAATGCCTGGTGGTACTGTTGGTTCAAACTTGAAACCCATATCTACTGGAAAAACACCACCTGTGATTAGAATGGCACCAGAAATCGCCATTACCATAGGTACATCAAACACCAAAAATCTTGGCATGTGAACAGCCATTAGTCCAAGCATTACTATTGGAAGAACAAACACATGTTGTGCATAAAATCTTAAAACAAAGTCATGAAATCCGCTGCCAAACATGGCTTCACGTATTGTAGGTCCTGCAATTGGAATGGAGTTGGTAAGTGATGCAGCAATACTGATTGCAAGTTCAGCACGTTCACTAAATATAATATCATATCCCGTAAATGCCTCAAGAATAGTTACAGTTCCAAGTATAACTCCTGTAACCCATAAAATTTCGTTTCGTATTTTGTATCTACCACTAAAGTACTGATAATACATATGCAAAATTGCCAAAAGTACCATTGCATTTGATGCGTGATAATGTATGTTTCTAATATGAAAACCAAATGGAACGTCGTTGTTTATTTTTTCTACACTGTCCCACGCTCTATTCAAAATTGGTTCATAATAGAACATCAAGAGTGCTCCACTTATTCCAAGAATTATAAAAGTGACGAATGTCAGCATGCCAAGAAATCCTAATGGACTCACAAATCTTGCTGGAAATGAAAACTTTGTACCAATGAATAAAGTTCTGTCTAGCCCATCCCACATCCAGTAAAAGAAGTCTACAAGACCGTTTCTACGACTTAACGAAACGACCATATCCTACAACTCCATTTTCATTTACATTCCATTTTGCGGGAGAAATCCATAAGAATCCATCGGCGTCAGTTTCAAGCGTTAGTCTAGCAAGAGTATTTGATGGAGGAGCTTGAAGTGAAGCAGGTCCTACAAAGGCTGTTCCTGTAAGAGGATTATACATGCTTCCGTGGCATGGACATTCACCTCTCTTTCTTCCCTCTTCTGGCCAATATTTCCACAGACACCAAAGATGTAAACACACCATACTATAAGCACGGAAAGCATTAACATCTTTTGCATCACCACCAAGTTCTGATGGGAGTCTGATAAATTGCCATTTTCTAAAAGCTTCTTCATCAAGTACACTATCTCCTGTTTTAGGATATGTAATGACTTCTGCATGATTTATTGGATACGTGTTAACATTAGCATGAGTGTCATCTGGTAGGATTACTTTTGCTTTTTCCAATGAAGTAGTATCTGGATTTGGCATAAAATTTCCCCATGGGACGTATGGAGCAAATGCAAGTCCTGTACCTGCAGCACCCAATAGTTTTAGAAAATCTCGTCTGGACAGGGTACTCTTAGCACTAGAATCCTGTTCAGACATGCAAGCTTTCGTTTTTGAAAAATTGCATATAAACCTTGTTCTAGTGTTTCTTAGAAATTTTGGTTTTCGTAGCTAATATTATGGTAGCTGTTGCAATTACTATTCCAATGATTATTCCTTGCAGTAAAACAAAGTTTTGATCTAATGTTTCTTTTGAGTTTTCAAAGAATGATCTATTGTCTATGTTTATTATGATCTTTTTTGATACTTCATTTCCCGCCAAGTCTTTTGCAAAAATCCAAATGTTAGACTCTCCATTTTCTAGTGTCCTTGTATCAAACTGGACAAATTTCTTGTCCAATACGGTACCATCAGGTAGCAGTATGCTAATTCCTCCTGTAGCTGGTAAGTTCTGTTCAGATACGTCAACATCTACAGAAATAATATTTGAGACAAGTGATCCATTTGTTGGAGATTTGATAAGAATCTCTGGAGGTTTGTTATCAACTTTGAATCCAACATCTTTCTCTGCCCGGTGACCAACTGTGTCAGTAACACTTACTTTTATGGTATGATCTCCTTCTGTGAGAAGATCAGATGGAATGGAAGACTCTGAGTTGATTTCAATTTCATTTCCATCAAGAGAATATCTTATAGTGTCAATATTTTCTTCTATTATTTCTGGTTGAATTTTATATGTACTATTGATAAATTCAGGAACTACAAATAATATTTGTGGATCTTTTTCGTCTGGTAAGATCGTAGAAAACTTAGCAGTTACTGTCATGGGTTCTGCAAGAGATTGTCCTCCAAACAAAGTAGAATGCATCAAAACGGAATATGTTCCTGTTTGGTTTATTGGTGCATATAGTACTGTTGATGTATCATCTTTATTTTTTATTGGAAAGAATCCACCACCTTCACTAAATGGACTTGTACCAAGCCAATCTCCAGTAGGCCATCCCTGAAAATGACCAAGTACTCCTGGTGGAACATTTGTTTGGACAATCCTTCCTGCAGGATCAATTACAAATACGGAAAGGTTTGTGTTTTTGTTTTCCCATGAAATGTTTAACGCTACAGAGTTTATTGTCTTGTCTTGCACATCAAAGTAATATTGCCTCCAATCTCCTGCATTATACCTGTTTGTCATATCAAAAGCACCACCAATGTATCCATTGCCATACAGTGTATCGTCTTTCTTTGAACCTTTTATCACAGTTGGTAGATCTTTTCCTGTAACACCCTTTGTAACAGCATAAGAAATGGGCACGTTTACTTCATGTAAAATACCTTGGAATGAGATAAAGCCCTGATAAACTCCAGGTTGAGAATCTTGTGGAACTATAAGTGTCGCAATAAGATCAGATGAGCTATTTGGTTGCACTTCTATGTGATCATAGTTTACCCAGATGGAGTCCCAGTTTTCCTTTTTATAAAAGCTAGTTGTAACAGTATAATCCATAGAGGTAGAATTTTTCTTTGTATCACCAATCCAGTATGAGTATTTGGTTGGTACTGGATATACACCAACTAATGGAACATTCTTGAATTTTGAATTTGGTTCTGCAACTCTTAACTCTTGTACTGTTCCCCACGAGCCACCGCGATTTACAAGAGAGAGTTCATCATATGTTACTTTGGTATCATTGTTTTTGTCATGCCAGTCATATAGATACACTGATGAAATCTTCATGTCATTTGCATAGATCTTTTCAGTTTTATTCATAAAATTATCAAAGGGAAAATTCACATTTATGATCATTAGTGATGCATCGTTTGGTATTGATTTCTTTTTTCCAAAGAATGCAGTCATATCTTTGTCTTTAATGATTTTTTCAAGTGGGATATAGTTAGGTCTGAATATACCTGACTTGTTTATGAGAGGATCTTGAAGTCTAACTTCTGTTGTACCGTTGTATTGATATTTTTTAACAAGTTCTAGAATTTGTGGTTTTATGGTAATATCAAGAGTTGTATTTGTGGGATTCTCAATTGTAAAAGTTGCAAAAGTTCTTTCACCAGGATAGAGTCTACCGCCAAACCAGGGAGTCATTGGTAATGAGCTATTACTTAAATGTAAATTTTCTATTCCAAAAGAAGATGAATTTATTATATTCATTGGAACGTCAAGGATTTTTTTTATGTTAGCATATGAAGCGTTATTGTATACAATAAAGGTACCACTTTTTCCCTTGACAAAGTTTACCGCATTTTCTACATTTACAATTCCTGATCCTTGTGTAAAGGGATCACTTTCTAAATCAGTTGCAGTTGACATTAAAATATTTTTGAGTTTGAATGGATCATATTCTTTGTTTTGTTGTTTCATACTTTCCATCAGTATTGCAGCAGAGCCAGAAACAAGTGGTCCTGCCATGCTTGTTCCTCCAAACATTGTAAATGGATCGGTTGCGTTTTTGATCTTTTTTGTCACAATTGATGGTGTAAAGCTGTATGCGCCAATACTCATCAGATCTGGTTTTGGATCTCCTATAATTCCAGGACCTCTGCTTGAAAAATCTGCTATTTCATTTGATGATGTAGTAGTATTTCCAAATCTTGGTTGATTCTTAAATGAACCGTATCCAACATAGACATTGTTAGTTGTTGCCCCTACACTAAGACCGTATGGGGCCACATTTGGCAATCCCATAGTTCCATATCCATGGCCTGCATTTCCTGCACTACTAACTATAAGTACCCCAGGATAATTCCTGTCAATTGAACCTGGTACAGTAAGAGTACTTAGAATAAGTGACAGAACATCAAGACCGGGTACTGATTGCAGAGTTGGAAAGTTAGAAACTCCCCAACTATTCGATATTATATCAACTCTAGGTTTTCCTTCAAATATCCAATTATTATTTTCTTGATGAAAGCCTGATGCCCATAACCAAGCATACACTGCATCGCCAAACCACAGCGCCTTTATTGGAACAATTTTTGTACCTGGTGCAACACCTTTTAGTGAATATTTTGTTGAATTACCATAAATATCGTATTTTTCTGTTCCTTTTGACGTTATAGATGCAGCGCTTGATGTACCATGGCCTAGAAAATCATACATAACCCCAAAGTAATTTCCTTCTGGATCAATTGGAAACAACAATGTACCATTTGTTGCACGTATTTTTGGTTCAATAAATGATGGTTTTTTTATAACGCCATAAATATCGAGTACTCTTGCGCCAAAAGTTCCTGTGCTATAATCAAATTTTCCATCCTTGTCAGAGTCATACAAGAAAAATTCTTTTCCATTTCCAAGAGTAATTGGATTTTCATCAGTAAAATCAAAATCATACTTTGGAGGTTTGTTATCTTTTGCTTCAAAACGTGTGAAATCAATCCAAGAGGTAGACATGTCAGGTACGACAGTGTCATAAAGACCAGAAACTTTAGAATCCAAAACAAGTACTGGAACAAGCTGTAATCGTGCAGATGCACCTTGTAATGTTCCTTGATAAATTACACCTAAATGATATATCCCGCTTTTTGAAACAAGATAATCTTTGTTATTTTTGCCAATTTTCATATCATTTGATATAGTACCATTAAGAACAGGAGCTCCGCCAGTGGGAAATAGTGAGTTAAAGACTAAAACCGAAGTACCATTACCATTTTTTGCGAGATTTAGAAACACCCCATCTGAGTTTACATATACTGAAGAAGTGATATTTTTTGGAATTGGTTTTGTATAATTTGTGAGCACTCCTTTGGCATTTATGTTTGCAATAAACGTGGCATTTGTCAAGACTAGGCCTTGACCATCTGCATCAATCATTATAGGATAATTATTTTGGTCACGTGCAAGTGAGTCTTGAACATCAGGATTTGAAAAATCGGTTCCAGTATCTACTATGCCTATAGTTATTCCCTTACCGTCGTAACCATATTTTCTAAAAACTTCATCAGAACCTGTTATAGGACCAATTCTTGATGCTTCTGAAACAGTTTTGTTGTTTAGTGATTCAGGTACAGAATCAAACTCTAATTGAAAATCTTCAATTATTTTATATCCTTTTGATTGAAGATTAGATATATTATTTTGATAGAAAGTTCCAACTGAGAAAAATCCCTTATCAGAACTTATTCCGTATACTATATTCTCTGCGTATGATCTTACGTCAGAAATAGAACCAGAACCAAAGATAATGTATCTTTTGATTTGATTTTCTATAACAGGGGGAGATATTTTGATAATATCTGAATTTTCAAGATTCAATTGAGGTGTAGATTGTACTAGATCGACGTCATAGAATCCATAAGAAGATTCAGTAAATACAGATACGAGTAGTATGAGAATTAAAAAAAATGCCAATTTTGGCATGATATAGAAATCTATTCTTTGCCTATTATAGCTATCTTCGTCTAGCAAGAATTGTTATTTGTAAAGCGATGATCACTGCAATTAATGCTACAATTGGTAGAAACAACGAATTAAATTGTCCAGATGCTTCTTCTATGTTCTTTACTGAACCAGAAATTAGTTTAACGCTATTATCGATGTTTTTATTAGTTTCAATTAGAGAAACCTGACTTTTTTCAAGTGTGGAACCAAATTCTTTGGTTTCATTTTTTAGTTTATCTAATTCTTTAGATGTAGAATGTAGTATAGAATTTAGTTGTAAAATCTGATTGGATATTCCTTCTATGTCCTGTTTTAAAACAACGGTTGCAGCTGAACCATTGGATACAGTTCCCTGATTGAATGAAACTATATGAAATACGTATGTTCCTTCCTGATCTGGAGTATAATCTGCATAATAGATTCCTTGATGAAGTGTTTTAAATGAAAGAGCCAAACTTACGACTTGGCCTGTTGGTAAGTGTACATGCGATGTTCCTAAAAGTTTTTCAGGAGAACCAGCAACTAATGCGCCATCGCTTGTAGTTTGTACAAATATTCTAATAGGAACATTCACGGCTGCCGTCTGGGGTGCAAAAACAAGCGTGTTTACAGTTCTTTCTACTGGAACTTCAATAAGCTCTGATGATGAAGCAAACTTTACATCTGCTTTTTGTGAGAGCCCACGTTCTTGATTAGAGATTACTTCTACGGTGTATGTCCCATAGGGAAAGTTTGTGGATGGACTAGGCCAATTAATTAGTACACGGAGAAATTCACCTTTTTCATCAGCAGCAATTTGATCAAATTTTGCAATTGTACCGTCCGGAGCAAACAATCTCAGAATCAGGCCATCATTAGGAAGTGCTTTTCCATAAACAAGCAGTGGTTGTCCATCAGAATACACTTTGTTATCAGTAAATAATTGAAGAGATTCTGCATCTGCCGCTGATAAATTAATTGATAAGATTAGTAGAAGTAATAGCCCTACTTTTGTTTTCAATTCATTCATGATGACTCTCACCTATAGATATTGGTTCTGGTAAAGATTATAGAGTTACAGGTTAATCCTGAACATACCTTTCTATATCCATTGAATTTATGGCAGCCAATGAATAGTTGTTTTGTTCTTTTTTTAATATTGTAAGAGAAGCATTTCGTATTATTAATTCGTATAGAGATTCTGGTTTTAGATGCAGAATTGTAGAAATCATAGCTTTAATCGGATCCATGTGTGTTACAAGTAAAACGTTTTCCCCTTTGTGTTCTTTTGAACAATAGTTTACTATGTCTAATACTCTTTTTTTAACATTGGAGAATGTCTCTACGCCATTCTCTTCAATAATTGAATTATCTTGGTAGAATTTTAGAAATACATTACCATATTTTGCAAACATATCCTCATAAAACATGCCTGAAAACATTCCCATCTCAATTTCAGTAAGTCTTGAATCTGTTTTGACTTCTAGGTTAAGGCTCTTAGCAGCTAATTTTGCTGTGCTTATTGCTCTTTCAATAGGACTAGAATAAATAGCTGAGATTTTAAGAGGTTTTAAGAATTTAGCAATCTTTTCTGCTTGTTGAAGACCTGTTTGTGTGAGTGGAAACCCCTCTGTACGACCAGCGAGAATTCGTTCTACATTGTTTTTTGCTTGCGCATGGCGTAGAAAAATTATCAAAGACAAGAATATTTCTAATTTTAAATAAGAGATAATAATAACATTACCAGCATTTGTTTTATGAAAATAGGAATCATAGGTGGAACGGGTGGGATGGGAAAAGGTTTTGCCTTAAGATGGTGTGTAAATCACGATATTTTGATTGGTTCACGTGATGCAACAAGAGCAATACAGGCAGCTCTTGAATATTCAAATAATGCTACTGAACTTTATGGTTCTGTAAAAGGTAAGATAATAGGAAATGATAATGTTTCCGTAGCTAAAGAAAGTGACGTTTTAGTTTTATCTATTCCATATGAAAACATAGATTCAACCTGTCCTGCCATACTTTCTAACATAAAGGACGACTGTATTGTGATTTCTCCAATAGTACCTATGACAAAAACCAATTCAGGATTTGAATTCATTTCTTTTATTGAGAAAAAACCTTCTGCTTTTGAAATGGTACAAAAACACATGAAAGATAAAACAAAGCTCCTTGCAGCATTTCATACAGTATCAGAAAAAAAACTCATAGATCCTAATCTTGTTTTGGATTCAGATATATTCATCTGCGGTGATGACCCGAAAGCGATTCAAACAGTCAGTGGATTAGTTAGAGAAATAAAAAATCTCAGACCTCTCATTCTTGGTCCTGGTTCACTTTCGTATCTAGCAGAAGTTGCAACACCCATACTTTTGAATGCAATGATAAGAAATAAGATGAAGAATCCAGGATTAAAGATAGTTTAAAGTCAATAAAATTTAGAATAATAGCATGAAAATGATCAGTCGCCGTGGACGTAATTGGTTTACTGCCATGGGAGTTTTGTTCATTGTAGTTGCGTCTATAGTGATTGTCAGAAATTTACTTATCTGGGGACCAGAATTTGTGTGGGATTTTTTTCTATCTAACGAGATTACAAATGAAAAAATTTCTGCAGGAATGATTTTCTTTGGTGGCTTTTTGTTATACCTAGGATATAGGAAGACATCATATGAAACAAGATAAATTTCTAAAATCACAGAAGATCCTAAGACTTGCCACTATAGACAAAAGTGGTATGCCACACATTGTTCCTGTGTGGTATTTGTACAAAGACGGTATTTTTTATGTTGGAACTAACACTTCCACTAAAAAAGCAATAAATGTAAAGAAAAATTCCAAAGTTAGTTTTTGCGTGGATGCAGGAATTCGTTCACCAATATTTGGAGTGATGGGAAGAGGAGTTGCAAAATTAATTTTGAATAAGAAAATTGTTTCAGCTATAACCAAGAAGATTTTATTGAGATATTTTAGAAGTTTGAATAATAATTCTGCTCAGGAACTTCTTGCTCAGACAAATTGTATCATAAAGATCACGCCCCAAAAAATCACGGTATGGGAGTTTTAAGCAACAAACTCTTCAATTTTGTCAAGTGCTGGTTCTAATACACTGATTTCTGGTAAAAAGACCATCCTAAAATGGCCACTGCCATATTGGGTTCCAAACCCTGAACCATGCACAGTAAGGATACCTTTTGATTTTAAAAGATCTATAACAAATTCTTTATCTGACAAATATTTTGTACTCTGAATTTTTGGGAATGCATAGAAAGCACCTTTTGGAATTGAGCAGCTAAGTCCATTCATGCCGTTTAGTCTTTTGATTACATAGTCTCTTCTATTTTTTAAGTGGGAAACAAATTCTGAAATATAATTTTGTGGACCTCTAAGTGATTCCAATGCAGCATATTGAACTGGTAAATTAGATGCAATTCTAACTCTGGCAAGCTTTGGTATATTTTCACGAAGAAGATCAAGTTTTTTTGAATTGTTAAATGCGATATAACCAATTCGCCAACCAGACATAAGATGTACCTTTGAAAAACCATTTACTAGTATTATTGGAGAATCACCACTAACTTTGCCTATTCCGACAAACTTTTCGTCGAAAACTATCTGATCATATATTTCGTCACAGATTATGTATAGATCATGTTCAACCGCAATTTCCACTAAATCTTTTAGAGAATTTTCATTAAATACCGCACCCGTTGGATTGTTTGGACTGATAAGACAGATAGCTACAGTTTTTGATGTGATTTTTGATTTTATGTCATCAAGATCTGGTGTGGAGTTGTGCAGATCTACTGAAAATTCTATTGGGACCCCTCCAAATAATCTGACATAGGAAGCATATGGTGGATAGTATGGTCCTGGAATCAGGACCTCATCACCAGGTTCCACTATAGAAGCCATTAGCATCTCAAGTCCTTCTGAGACTCCGTTTGTTATTATAATGTCATCTTCTGAAACAGATAGACCCTTTGCTTTTTCTTTTTGTGCAATTGCATTCCTAAGTTCAGGCAGTCCTTCAGATGCAGCATAATAATTCTGTCCTTTTTTTACAGCGTTGATGAATGCATCTTTGACATTTTCTGGAGGTTGGAATCCATGTTGTACAGGATCACCAATGTTAAGATATGTTATTTTATGACCTTCTTTTTCCAGTTTTCTTGCAACTAGTGCAATATCACGTATAGCATATTCCACACCTGCAACTCTTTTTGATATTTTCAATTATCTAGACAGATATTTAGCCCCGTTAAATTCTTACTTGAT
>JAHEYD010000099.1 GCA_023251795.1 Nitrosotalea sp.
CTATGATTTTTTCAAGCTGATCAAGCTTTTGAACTCCCTTTATCTCAATCACATTGCCTCCCTGAATAGAAACATTAACATCTTGTCTTATTGTTCCTAAACCACGTTCTACTTTTTTTGTAGCACGCAAAAGTCTTCCAAGTGTAAGTGCTATTTTTTTAATTTCGTCTGGTTTTCCAGAAACAGGTTCTAATGCAATCTCTATTAGTGGAATACCTAATCTATCTAATGCATATTCTCTTGTATCTGCGGTTTCTCCGAGAATCTTTGCAGCATCTTCTTCCAAACTTACACTTTGAATTCCTATTCTATTCCCATCTACCTCAAGGTAACCACCTTGTGAAACAAGCATGGTTCGTTGAAATCCTGATGTATTAGATCCATCTATGACAAGTTTTCTCATTACATGAATCTCATTAAAAATAGTTGATTTTAAGGCAGATGCAATTACTAGAACAATATCTTTTGCATCCTTGTTTACTTCGTGAGGAGGCTCTTCATCCTGTTCTACAAGACAGCTGCTTTCACGATTTGCATAGTACACAATTGTTTTTGATTTGCTTCTCTCAAAAATCGCAGTAGGATCATATTCGCCCAATTCACTTTTTGCCGCTCTTAACTTGCGAAAAAACTTTATAGGATATTCTTCTGATTCAATTGTAGGACAACTGCAAAACAATTTCTTTTTAGTTGCTAATTGTTGATGTATCTCTAATCCAACTTTTAATCCAATTTTGTCTATCTGAAACTCGGACACTTCTCATTTATCAATTACCATGCTTTTTAAGCTTAGTCTGAAAATTCCGACGCAATATTTTCTTTCATCAATGCTTCCATTTCTTGCACATTCTTCGAATTCCCAAGTGCCCACATAGCTTTTACAAGTGCAGTTTCTGGAATCATATTTGCTAGAGGAATTATGCCAAAATTAAGAAGATCTCGACCACTTTCATAAACTGTCATACGTACCATACCGTCTATGCATTGAGAAGTCATGCCCATAAACAATCCCTTCTTTTTGGCTTTAGCTACACTATCATACATTATCTTTCCAATATGGCCTAGACCAGTTCCTTCAAAGATTATTGCTTTGTATCCAGCTTCTATAATGTAATTTATTATGCTTGAATCAAGTCCCGGATAATATTTTACTAATGCTACACGTGCATCGAAATTAATCTTAGGCACATATTCCCTTTTTCTTACATAATTGAATTGTTGATTTTTAATTATTTTGTCATTTTTTATTATAAATGCTGGTGATCCTCCAATTGTTTGAAAAGCATTGCGTTTACTTGTGTGATTTTTTCGTACACGAGTCCCCCAATGACAAGCAACCTCATCATCACTTGTAGTGTTATGCATGACTACATAAATTCCAGTAGTATTACATTTTACAAGAAATTTTGCAGCTGAAATAAGATTCAACGTTGCATCAGAAGATGGTCTGTCAGAAGATCTTTGTGAACCTACTAATGCAATAGGTATTGGGATATTTACTAACGCAAATGAAAGTGCAGCTGCAGTATATTGCATCGTATCAGTTCCATGAGCTACGATAATTCCTTTATATTCTGATTTTACACAACTGTTTATTTTTTCAGCTATTTTTTTCCAATGCCCTGGAAGTAAATTCTCAGAATATTCTGAAAAAAGAACCTCTGTATCTATATTTGCTATTTCTGCAAGTTCTGGAATAGTAGCATTAAGTTCAGCTGCAGTAAGGGCAGGTGCGACCCCACCTGTTCTATAATCTACTTTACTTGCAATGGTACCTCCTGTGGAAACAAGTAGTAGTTTTGGTAAATTTGGATTTGTCTGTGGCTGTTGTATGATTTCTTTTTTTAACTCCATAGTGGATTCAATTTTAACTTTTTTTATTTTATCCACCTCAAGACCTACATTGTATCCGCTTTTAAGCTTCAAAACTACATGTTCATCATCACTATATTCATAGCGTGGCATTATCATGCCAGAATAATCCACATCTGTAGCGATGCTTACAATATCGCCTACCTGAAGGTTATTTTTTTGCAAAAAGGAAAGTGATTTTCCTCTGTACCCACTATAATTTGACATTTGACTGGAATAGAACGGTTATTTTATTAAAATTACCTGTAGTATGGTACTGCTACCTTTTCGCCTATCTTAAGCTCTTTCTGTGTTCTGACTTTTCTTACTGCTTCTTCAAAATGCCTCATGGTTACTTTTGCGGTCGTCGCCTGTTTTTCAGCTTCTTTCTGATCTGGATATTTGTCAAGGAATTCATGTATGACAAGAGATACTGCTGTATTTGCGATTGATGCAACATCTGCTCCGCTTAAACCATCAGTTGTTTCAGCTATTTTTTCAATATCTACATAATCTGGATTTTTGCCGCTCTCACTTTTTGGTTCTTTGTCTATGGGGATCTCTTTTGTACTTATCTCTAGAATCTTCTTTCTACCTTCTTTATCTGGCATTGGTACAAGTATTATCTTATCAAATCTTCCAGGTCTTAAAAGTGCAGTATCAATCATATCTGCTCTATTTGTTGCAGCAAGTACTACCACTCCATGCAAACTTTCTATACCGTCAAGTTCAGTTAGGAGTTGACTTACAACTCTTTCAGTTACTGCAGTTTCTCCTCCGACTCCTCTGATTGGAGCTATGGAATCAATTTCATCAAAGAAAATAACACATGGAGAAGCCTGTCTTGCTCTTCTAAATATCTCTCTTATGCCGCGTTCGGATTCTCCCACCCACTTTGAAAGTAATTCAGGACCTCTTACTGAGATAAAGTTAGCTTCACTTTCTGTTGCTACAGCTTTAGCTAAAAGTGTTTTTCCAGTACCACTTGGTCCATGGAGCAAAATTCCTCGTGGCATTCTATGACCTAGTTTAGAGTATAATGTAGGATATTTCATTGGCCATTCTACCGCTTCTTGGAGCTCGCGTTTTACATTTTCTAATCCACCTACTTCATCCCATTTTACATCAGGGTTTTCAATGAAAACTTCACGCATTCCAGATGGTGTAACCTCCCTCAACGCATGCTGATAGTCTTCTCCATTTACAATAAGTTTGTCAAGAGTTTCTGGTGGAAGCTTTTCATCTTCGAGATTGAGTTCTGGTAAGAGTCTTCTTAGACACTTCATCGCAGCCTCTTTACAAAGATATTCCAAATCTGCTCCAACATAGCCGTGACTTATTGCTGCAATTTTTTCCAAGTTTACATCATCACTTAATGGCATGTTTCTTGTGTGTATCATGAGAATGTCTTTTCTGCCCTTCTTATCAGGTACTTTAATCTC
>JAHEYD010000048.1 GCA_023251795.1 Nitrosotalea sp.
TACTTATTATTATATATACGTCAGTTATTTTCTGTAAAGGGTAAAACAGAAAGACTAATCAAACTCTAATATTCTGTAAACTATATCACTCTTTAGTGTGGTAGAATGGAGGAAATAAATTTTTTAGGAGTTTGATATGTTAAATATAAGTAATTTAGAATGTATTCAGTTAGGAATTGTAATTGCTAAAGCATTTCCTGATATAACTCCTGATTTTTATTTATATTTTGTTAGTCCATATATGGGAACACAATTAGCAACATATAAACCAACATCACGATATTTGTTTATTTCTGAACAATATGATGGTTCTCAATATCCAGGTGGAGAAGTAGAAATTCATTATTTGAAACCCATCACTTCTGAATATAATGCACTTTATCTTAAAGAAAACAACACACTATATTTACAACAGAGGAATCATTTTAATGCCTAAATACAGAGAACCAAATGTTTTTGATAAATTCAATGGATGGATAGATAACACGGAGGGGTCAATCATCAACTTCCTTACTGCAATTGCTCCCTGGGGTGCTCCAACTCCTCCAGCATACATGACTTATGTTCACTCAATGGGCGTGTTGAATTTCCCACCTGCTATTGCTTTTATTGTAGCTATGGTTGTAGAAATCCTCGGACTGGCTACAGTATCTACTGGTATCAAATTCTGGAAATACAATCAGAAAAATAAGAGGTCATCTGAATATCGCAGAGCACCAGTTGAGGTTGTTATAGGTGCTTTCTTTTTCTACCTTTCTGTAATCATCTTGAGCAACGTGGTTCTGGATGCTACAGGATACTTTTGGCCTCAATATACTAATTGGGCAATTGTGGGTGTCAAAGCATTATTCACTTTGCTAACTGTACCCGCAGCATTGATTATCTCTGTGAGACAACAACATCGTGATGTGCTGGATGAAATTCAACAAGCACGTGAACTAAAGCCACAAATTCCAGTAGTGGTGGAGACTTCTAAAACTTTTAGAACCGGAAGACCATCTATTCTAAAAGACAAGGTTTTTGACTACATGGATAGAATTTACGGAGAGGAAAAGAGAGTACCAACCTATATTGAATTGAAAACTGCACTTGAACTGTCAAATAATGCTGCATCTAGACTTCGTGCGGAGTGGATGCAATTACACGGTGTAAGGAGGTAAGAATGGATAAAGAAGATTTGGATAAGATTAAGAAAGTGTTATTTGTTCTTGGTGGTGTCTTTGCTGCAATTCTTGGTGCATGGTTCTCCAAGAATGGATTTAACATTGAAATGGATAATTTAGAAATGACTGGCAACCTTATTGGTTGGGGTTTAGCCATGTTATGTTTCATTGTGCAAATTGCTTTCTCTTCTCAACTGGCTTATGGCAGTTACAACTATGTTATTTTTGTATGTGGTGTGCTTGCCTATATCTATTCAGGATGGAGCAATTGGGTTGGTATCATGGGTATTTCTCCAACAGTTAGCCCCTGGTTTGCTTTAATGTTGGCTGAATTCTTGGATTGGATTGCTGAACCATTGATTGTGTTTGGTTTAGTAGGAGTAATGGATAGTGGTGAAGGTGACTTCTTAAGAAATTTAATGAACCGCAGACCCAAGACACCTAAGACTAAATCAACTGTTCCCACTGAAAAGTATATACCAACATACAAACCAAAGACTACTACTGTTGGTGATAATCATATTAGAAAATATTTGGAAGGTAAAAATGAAATCTAGTAGTGATGTACAGTATTACTGTTCTTATTGTGGTATGTCTATGATTAGAACCCTAAAATCTACTCACAGATATAGCACTACAACGGGACAAGAAATATTCTATGTGCATTATAAATGTCCAAAGAAAAGGGGTTTATTTTCTTTGCATGATGAGGAAGATGCACATGGAATATATTATGATGGACAAGATATTCATCATTATTCAGTGGTTGTAGATGAAGACGACAATGAAGTGCCTTCGGAATAAATAATGCCTGGGGGTGTTCATCATTCCAATGTGCAAAAGGCGGGGTGGATAGTAGTTGCTCCAGCATCTATATATGCCGCAACTATCTACCACCCCGCTATGGGGATTGGTTTAGCATTAGGATATTTGCTTGGAAGATACGTAAATTGTGATGCTGATATATCAGGACTGACTACTGCTGAAGGATTTGCAATTAATGAGTTGAAAATTTTTGGATATGTACTTGTTGCTTACATGACTTTATATGGAATTATTTTTAGGAGGATGCACAGGTCATTTTTTACACATGGCCCTTTTGTATCTACTGCAATTCGGTGGGTCTATTTGTTTTGGTGGTTATGGTTTGTGCCGATTGTGTGGCAGGATTGGCAACTTGTTCTGGTGTTCTCAACCTATGTTGGAATGGTTTTAGTTGATATTCCTCACTATATTTCTGATATGTATTTTGGGAAAGATTAAGCAGTTTCTAATGTGTTTTGGGAGAAAATGAGATAAAATTGGGAAGAAATGAGGTAAAAATGGAAAATAATTTGGGAGTAGATTTAATGCTTGTAGAATGGAAGTTTGGCATCCCTGCTGATATGTCATACAACTTGAGTGAGGTGATGGTTGTTTACACAAGTTATGGCAATTTAAATACTGGTATCTATTCAAGTAAAATTAATGATTGGTTTTGTTTTGGTGTGATGGGTGATGATGAGAAGGTGATTGCCTATCTGGATGGTCTATCAATTTCAGATGCATTAGTTGAGGCAGCATATGGTAAGTAAACTTTGGAATTACGTAGTGGTATTTTTCAGGAAGGTGGGGATTATCCTACCATTGACTACCGTATTATTGGCACTTAAGCTTACTGGATTGTTGCCGATGAGTTGGTGGATAATTGCAGCACCCCTAGTCCTTTATCTTATATTTCTGGTGTGGTTATTTGTAGCAATCTTTGTCAATACAGTATTTCGTAGTTTTATGGACATTTATAATTCGGAGGATAAGAAGAAATGAACTGGTTTACTTTGCTTATTGTGTCTCCTTTTATTTTAGTTATCATTATTCTGGTTATCAAAATGGTAATTATTAATGATGAGCGCAAGCGTAAGGTAATTATTAGTGAGCATCCTGTGGATAATTCTCACATAAATGAATGGTATGATGGGTGGGCATTGGATTATCAAGAGCATCCTTTGTATACCTGGGATGGTGAGAATTGGGTGGAGGAGAAAAAGAAATGACCCTGAGGCGTATTCCGTTGGTTATGCGAGAGGACTCAACGGAGATGTGTATTAAGGATGGTTGCAAGAATTTTGCTAAAGTTGGGAGTGTATATTGTAGCCGTGTGTGTGCCAGCAGGGTATACAATAAGAACAGACGATTAGGAATAACTAAATCAGCCCAACTGAAGGAAGAACACATAGCCCAGGATAAGGAACCATTTGATGTACGCTGGAAGAAGATTTATTTACGATATGGGACTGACCCTATGGTGAAGTCAAGATTTGAGAAAGAGTTGCAATCATGATTATCAAACCAAAATATGTATATATTGCTGGCCCATACTCAAAGGGCTATGTAGTTACAAATGTTCAAAATGCAGTTAAAGCTGCTGACATTCTGGTTGTGTTTGGGCATATCCCATATATTCCTCATCTGACAATGGTGTGGGATATGATTTCACTACACCCATATGATTTTTGGGTAGAACAGGATAACAAATGGTTATTGAAATGTGATTGTGTGTTACGATTGGAAGGAGAGAGTGAAGGAGCAGACAGGGAAGTAGAGTTAGCAAAGGCAAATGATATACCTGTGTTTTATTCTATTGATGAACTACTATATACAGATAGGTAATATTGAGGGTACACAAGTTATAGAGTGTAAAAAATGTAAGCAGAAGTATAAAGTAACAGAAATACACGTAGAAATTGTAGATGATGAAGAATAGAGTAGATTTATGTCCCTATAATGGCCCCGCCTTCTAAGCGAGAGGTGCATAATGGAAAATACAGGTTCGAATCCTGTTAGGGATACTGGAGTGTGAAACTGCGGAGTAGAATTACTCCTGAAGAATTGTAATAGCGGGAAGAACGCTAACCACACTCTATTTTATATCATGGGAAGTTCGGGATTATCAGAAGCCTATTGTAGATGGAGATACTATATGAGTTGCAACTCTATAGCGGACTGGGCCAGTAGAGTAAGCAGAGACAAGTAAACCACGATATTGACCCCGATAAAGTGGCTTCCCGCCAACAATATATCCCTCATCAGAAATGGTGGGGGATTTTGTGTGTAATACCATAGAAAATGTCTAAGGTTATACACACAACAACATAATTACTATACATTTAAATAATGTACAGTAATTTCGTTTATATAAACATTGTCACTCTTATGGATATTAGGAATACAAAATGAAAATATCCAGCACTCGTCTAGTCTAACACATCCTTTTTGCGCGTTACCTATCCGACAAGCTAAACTTGCTGGAAAATCATAGGGTAAACGTAGGTAAAATCTAATGTATCATCTTGGGAAGTGAGTATACTGGTATATGTAACAAGAAACACGCAAACAAGTACCCTAACAACTGCATAGTGACCTTACAAGCGGATAGCATCATAAATCTACGGATGGCTTGCGAATGGGCATAACGATGATTGGCAACTAAACCCAATAGCAAAACCCAAAAGGCTTGTAATCTTACTTGAAAATAGCCCGCCATATATCAGGATAGATAACATGTGTTGTGTCCATGTGTATCATTCTGATAATCCTGTATTCCTAAACGTAGGTAGCATACTACGCGATAATCTGATTAGTTGCGACAAATTAGCTAATCAGCATATGATAGCAGTACTAATGCCATAGGGATTAGTACGTAATGAATGGTCATAGGGTAAGACAGGATATACGGTGGACTAATGCAATCATGATAATGATAATGACTTATAAAGTGTGTAGCATGGGACTAATTCAACTAATAAGGATAAAATCTCATGAAAAGCACACTTGTACATGAAACACCAGCACAAAGAATTGCTCGTATCAATGCCGAAACACTTGCACTGCGTAATCAAATTGCAAGTGGTAAATTACCTGTCCAGACAGCCAATGCTGTGAAAGTCACACAGGAAACACGTAAATTGATTGTAAGCATGCTTGAACATGACGGGGTTGTAGCAGAATTCAATAAATTGACTGGTAAGCCTAAGGCTTATGGGAAGTATGATTTTCCGTGCTTTATGGCAAGTAAAATCTTCTACGCTTGCAAGGCTCTTGGGAAGTCGATTGATGCCGATGGCATGTCAGAACAGACAGCCATTCAATTAGTCAAGGCTTACGGGCTGTAAAATGAACAAAGCTTATTTGCTCCTGTTGTGCCTTTTCGCTTATGCAGTACTTACCAATAGTACTGTAATCACGTTTTTGTCCCATGTTCTTGATGGGGTATCGCTCATTGATGTGTTACACGCCATAGGCAATGCGTTCTAATCCATTCACCCATGCTATACGCTTTATAGGTCATTATCACAATCAAATCAGACTATTACCTTTGTCATTAGGTAAGGTGGTCATGTGCTAGTAGTGATCATTAGGATTAGACATAGGCTATGGTTATGGATTTGATTGTTAGTATAGACATTGCCTATGGGAATGTCGGACACTAATTATCATGATAATAGTACGTATAACGGCTGTATAAGGGGTATGACATACAGCAACCATTAGCTATATATCCGGCGGGCATACTAGCTGCCCGCATACTAACCATATTTCCAAGGGTGAAAACCCTTCTGTTTTACCAGGTTCAGACAAGTTGTTCCTGGTTCGTATACCCTATCCTTATGTTATTCCCAATCGGAGTAACTTTAGTCCGACAAATAGGGATTTATACAGGAACATACATATTTGAATTCCCGCAGCCTACTTAATTGTAGGTTGTTTATAGACTTGGATATATTTTATCCGGTCTATAACCAGCCCATAATTTATACAACCAAAAACGAGATTTGATTATGAAAAACAAAATTGTAGTTATTACAGAAGTTAATTCTGCTGATGCTTATGGTAGAACTGATGAAGGTCGTCTTTTACTACTCAATGTTAAAGGTAAATTTACTGGCTGGAAATGGAAAGTCTGCAATAAAGATATTGCTGGTTATTGGCATGGATTCTTCACTCCATTGGGAAGTGAACACGAATTTTGTCTCCATGCAGTAAAATTCTCTAAATAAGGAGTTGTGATTATGAAACACCTAACTAACGGGCAAAAAAGAAAACTTCGCCAAAAGTTTGAATATGTTCCTGAAATTAGTTATATCCAGACTGAAAAAGCATGGACTATTCGCCCCGAAACTAAATTGTTTGGCACACATTTAGCGGGTGAAGAACCAATTACTCGCTGTACAAAACACGTATCCAATGGTGATAGGCCCATTTGGAGAGCTTTATATGCTGATGGTGTATTAGGAGAGCCAAAATGAGAAAACATATCTATCACAGACTTCCACATGCAAGTTGTAAACGTATGCATACATTTATGATATTAAAGAAACTTGTCAATAATGAGTATATTGATGAGTGGCTTATTAATATCTATGTTAAAAAGATGAAAGTTATCCGACCAGGTTATTAGACAAGGAGAAAATTGAAATGAATAAATATCAGGTTACTAAAGAAGATATAGATAAACTTAATCAGAAACGTGCCTGGGCTGCATTTATTACAGCAGGTGCTGTATTCACCGAACAGGTTTTATATTGGATGGGATTATTGCCACCCCATATGTTTAAAGCCCTTCAAGATGCGATGGAAATATTTAAAGCCCTTCCCACAAAATAATTACACCGTGTAATCTACTTGATTGTAGATTACATAAAGAGAATGAACATATTTTATTGAATAACATTTATCCATTTTTAATGTTCATTCTCTTTATGTAGTCTATAATCTATTCAAAAAGGAGATATAAAATGACTACAAGGGTTTTAAATGCTGATGAGAGATTGGAACGTGGTGATGTTGCAATTTATTCTGAAGAATATAAATATCTCAACAAACAAAATCCAGGTCAAAATGAATACATAATTAAGGGTTTAGCTGGATATTATGTATCAACTATGACACATGATTTTGAAATGAAAAACGTTTTGTTTGTTGCTGTTTTAAGAAAGGAGAAATAAAATGAAAATTGATATTACTTCACTACGTATTGAACGAACATCTGATGAATGTATTCGTATTGCCATGAAACAAGAAAAAGGAAAATATTCAGAATATGAAACATTCTTTTGCATAAGTAAAACTGAATGGCCTATGGTAAGAACATGTATGTTAGGTATTAGTGAAGTTTATCCATATTTTGACGACTATTCTTATCTGCTGAAGTTTGTTCCACATGGTATGCGTGTTGCATATACAGGCAGAGATGAATGTGATTATTTTACTTTTCCTGCCAATGAATTAGTTAATACTATTGAATATTCCTGGGAAGATAGAGATTTTAATGTAAATCTAACTTCTAAACTAGAAGAATGGCAAAAAGAATATGGCCCAAATATTCAAGTGAATATTGATGAAAACGTATTACAACGTATGCTTTCAGATATTCAATCACCACTTCTTAAACGAGAAGGAGTAAATTTAGTTGACGATTTGGTAGGTTGGGCTTCAAATTATAGTAATGGTAATCTTGTCTCTGTAAATATTCAATTTGATAGTACTACAGATGCAAATAGATTTCCTGATCAACTAACATCATATTACTGGTGGATTTGGGATGAAGAACAAAAGGTTCGCATTGTGAATGGTGGATATATTGCACACCATTATGAACAAGATGATGGAAGTATGTTATTTGAATATTCAATGCACACATAAGGAGAATAAAATGGATACCCCAAATGTAGTAGTTGTAAATCATTTCAAACCACATTCAACTCCTGTTATGTCTCCACAATCTGATTCAATTATAAATTGTTGGAAATATATTTTTGAGAATTGGAATACTATTGAATGGCAACCAATCCCCAATTGGATACGCACACAGATTAAATTTCATCCACAGTTGGGAATGTGTGGAGGTAATCTTATTACACGTGCTGGTAGTAAAGGCATGATTGCATTTATAAACAGAATGAATAATAAGGAGATGTAAAATGACTAGCAAATTTGTACCATCTGAAATTAAAGTGAATGGTAAACCCATCAAAAAGTCATATCAAAATGCTTTAACTAAAGCCCAAGCTACTATTATCTGGAAAGATAAAGATGCTGGAGTAAGAGCAAATAAATTTAGTGGAGTTGTCGCACAACTCACAGATTTAGAAACAAGCATATTTGATTGGGTGATGGTATGGTATGCACTATATGAACGAGGTCAAATGGTAACTCCTGTTACTATATTTGATAATATGCGTTATCTGTTTCTTGAATTAAATCCTGATGCTTATTATGATTTGCTAGATTAAAGGAGAATAAAAATGTATAACAAATCAATTAAGAATTATGCTGAAGCAAAACAGTTTCTTGGTAATAAACGAGAACGTCCCTATGCACATAATACTCGGATTATGTGGGAAGATAGTTATGGTGCGCCTGATTATGATTCAATTAAAGCCACCTATCATGGTCATATAGTTGCAAGATTTTATGTTGGTTACACGGTGTATTCATCTTGTGGATGGATGACACCCACAACTAAACTGCGTTTGAATTGGTTCTTGCCTAAACGATTTAGTCTGTGGCAGGAAAAAGGCATTTGGTATTTGAATAAACGTAGATTGTGGGATGACCCTGAAACTTTTGATACTGGTCATTGGATTTTTAAAGATGGTCTAGTAATTGATAATCATGATAGAGTATCAAATGCAGGTGATGTTAAAGAAGCAGAAGAAAAAATTAAACTATCCAAACGTATTAATCAATATGCGGATGGATATGTAAAGGCATTTCTAAAGGGGAAAGTGCCTGAACCAAGTAGGGGTGATTGTTGGGGATGTTGCATGAAAGATGTTAAGACTGGTCAGGAAGTTATGGGTAATGATCATTTGTTATCCCATATTAAAGAGAAATACTATGTACCTTCTCTGTTAGTAAATGCCATTAAACAATTTCCTGTTTGTGAGATGGCTATGTGGGTGATTGGTGAGAGATGGCAGGAAGATAGTAATGAGAAAACTAAATTCTGTAATGATGTATTTGCAGAACAGGTGAAGTCATCCATTGTACGATATATGAAACTACGATTGGAGATTGCAGCATGAAAACTAAACGATATTTTAGAGTAGTAATTCGTGGTGAATTGCTTGGACACATTTGGCAAGATAATGGTAAAGCAAGAAAAGAAATTGAAGAATATAAAAGGCCAGAAGAAAATCTTTTTAGTTTTGTAAAAAGGATTTGTAAAGATGGAGATTTTCAAGATGCTAAATTATCTAAAGACAGTCTAATTGAAGTGCGTATGCAAGTGGGTGGAAAGGATTTGCCAACATTTCATCACATGCGTATTCAATGGTGGGATATAGATAGTGTTATGTTCCCATCTATTCAAGAATTTGTGGAGGAAGAATGAAAAACACTGATAGTAGTTGGTCTGATTTATTAAGTACACTTGCTGCAGTAGCAATTCAGGCAGTATGTTTGATGATTGTATGGAATTTCTTATCTTTCAAACCAATTAATTTCTGGATTGCTTTATGTATGATTATTGTATTTCGTATGATAGTTAATGCAATCACTATAATAGTGAGGAGTATATGAACAATCAAAATGTAGCATATGAAGAAGATTATAAAGGTTATCATATCCGAATTCTTCAGGATGATGTAGATGAAAGTCCTAGAGATGATGATAACCTGGGTACTATGGCATGCTGGCATAATAGAATGAACTTGGGAGATGTAAAAGAAACAAATAAATATACTCCTATTGATTTTATGCGTAAAATTCTTTATGAAGAACAATATGCTGAAATAGAAAAATCTCCTGAATTTTGTAGTTGGATTAGATTAGATGAAAATTATGGTGATATATATGACTATCTTTTGGATAGTACAGAGCAACAAATTTATGCTCTATTTCAAAAATATTATGTAATTCTTCCTATTTGGGCATATGAACATTAGTACCTATACATCGGTATTATTATGTGGTATAACAATATAAAGGAGATTTAAATATGAAATATAATTATTGGACTACTACAGAAAAAACAATTAGAAAGCATGGAGAATTATATATACAATGTGTATGTAAATGTGGAACAATTAAATATATTAAAGAAATTTATTTAAAGAAAGAAGTTTCAAAAAGTTGTGGGTGTATGAAATCTAAACTTTTATCTGAAGCTGCTTTTATTCATGGACAATCTGGTCAATATAATACTGCAA
>JAHEYD010000100.1 GCA_023251795.1 Nitrosotalea sp.
CCTTGATATATTGTTCTATATTCATTCCAAAAAGTTCCATATCCTGAATTATATCCGAGCTGCTGCGTTCAACTGTATAATAAGCGACTTTACCCATGTCAACAACTATGTGATACAAGATTTGCTGTGCAAAAAGATCTGCATTGCTGCCTAGTGAACTTGACAGCAAATACAAATTGCCAGATGGAAGAGCATATCCAAGTTTATCATCAAAGCCAAGAATTCCAGATTTAACTAGACCAAATTTAGATTTTAGACCTGTAATTTTTTGTTGGCTAGGATCATTATCATCATTTGAGACACCAAAATGGGAACTAAACTCTCATCATCTTCCTCATATCATTATACAATAAAGAAATTATCTTTTAAGAACAGTAAAAGTGTTTTGACTGGAAAAAATTGTCAAACCTAGATTTCTTCTTGCTCATCTTCAGATATTTGTTTTGGCTTTCTAAGGAAGAATAAAGCAACCACAGCTACAGCTGCAATTGCTCCTCCCATTGCAACATAAAGAATCCAGTTTATCTCAAGACCTAGAACATACAAGACATCCAGATCCATTGTTTTTGTTGCATCTTCATATCCAGACTTTGAGGCATGTACGGTAAAGGAGGTTGTCTTGCCTTGAAGAGCCTTGAAAGTAAAAGTAGTTCCGCCAGTAGAATCAGTTGCAGAGCTGTCTGGTGTTGCCGTTCCGTTTCTATCTGAAGCCAATCTTACTATAACACCTTCCTGAGGCACATTGTATTGATCATCTACGAATATCTTTATGGGCACATCTTGATTGGGAACAAGGGGTGTTGCTATTGGTTCTACATAGATCTTTAAACTAGCTGTATATGGTACCACAGATAGTTCAGCTTCAGATTGGAGTACATTTGCAGCGTTAGTAGAAATCTTGGCAGTGTCTTTTACCCCAAACGTTGTAACAGAGAATTCGGCAAACGAGCTGCCTTTAGCAACAGTAACAGAAGACTGCACTTGGATAGATTTTGGTTTGTCAGATGTTAGAATAATCTTTAGATCATCAGGAACTGGATATGGATTTCCGTTAGAGTCAATTATTTGTACTACACCTACTGAACTTGTACTTTCCACTCCTGCAATACTGTCGATTGCCATCATTAGCTTAGCAGTAGGCGAAGAAGATACCAGTTGCAGGTCGGTTGTTGTCTTAAGACTAGATTCAGAATCTATCCCTATAGGAGTAGCACTGGTACTGACTGGGCTATTATTTTCTCCACCAGCCTGCCACCTGTGACCTTCCACTTTTGCAAAAGTCTCCTGAGGTTTTATTTCTGCGAATTCGTTTATTGGTTCTATGATGTATTTGACTGGATTTTTTGAACTGGTTGGTCTTCCTGCGGAGTCTAGTGATGTAACAAACAGGTCGTAGTATCCTTCAGAGTTGAATATTATTTTACCATCACCAATAGGCGTGAAAATTTTTGTTTCACTTGGTTTTAGCTGGTTTACAACCTCTGTGCTGTTAGAACCAGAAGCCAATCCTCCAAGTACTGCAGAGACCATAACATCCCCTGCCTTTTGCCCACTAGAAATCATCGATGCACCGTATGAGCTCGTAGTGCTGAGTGGGCCAACATTATTAATTCTCACCTTGTCTTGATCACTAGATATTACTTTCAAATTACCAAACAGCTTGTCCGACGAATAAATTGTGTTAGATTGCATAGGATAAAACGCCCCATCTTCCAAGTCATCAATAGCATGTTCGTTTTCAATGCATCCATCAAGTATTGCTTCAAGACTTGCTACTCTAGTGGAAGCTTGTTGAAGAGTAAGCTGAGCAGCACTTAGAGAGTTTTGGGCAAAATTGATTTCGGCTTGGGTAGAACCAGGGTTGCTCTGAACTGTGGCAAGGTAATTAGTAGCTTGATCAACAAGTTCTTGTGCGGATTCCTCTGCTATCTCAGCTGAATCTAATTGTCTTTCAACAGTTGCCCTAGCATCGTCATCATCATTTTCAATAACACCTGTTTGATAACCCGCAATAGATGTAGCATTGTTTGGGATTTTATCGAGCATAAAAATACTCAATTGTTTTATTTTTGCTCTATCGTCATTGTCTGATAGAGGTTCCGTTACTGTAAGCATATCAGTTGAAATACCCAAACCTTGTGCGCTTACACCTACAAGGATTTTATCTGGTCTATATACTGGACATTCATTAGCACGTGGAGTGGGTTGCACGGGAGGCAGAAATGTAAAATCATGACTTGCATAGTATCCAAAGTCCCCTTTCTTTATTATGGCACCTTTAGGTCCGATGTTATCGTCAAGACTATCTTGAAGACGTGTATAGTTTGAAAATAGTTCTAGGTTTATATTTTCTGTAGCTACGGTTGGCAGACCAGCTGAATCAAGTAAATTTACAAATAAATCGATTTTCTTTTCACTGTAACCAATTAACTTAGGAAAAACGTTAATTGCAACAGAAGCAGGCGCTGTTGAAGATATTTGTATGCTTGCAGCCGTATTTAGTTGAAATTCTGGTGCAGAGACTTTAATGAACGCATTACCAACCCTTTCGAGGGTCTTTATGCTAGTTAACGCATAATAGTCTCCTTTCTTAATTGTTATTTTATCATCGCGAGGCATAATCAAAGATTTTTCATATTCAAAAGATACTGTGATGTCTTTGTGTGCCTTGAGTACTGTACCGTTATATTGAAGAAAGACTGCCACAGGCATTTCTGTATTTACGCGCATCAGATTAGTAGGTAGATTAATCTTTAACTCTGAATCTTCTGGAATTGTTATTGGGAGATCGCCAACCCTGAATTTCTGTGAAGATGTCTGTCCTTTGTATTGTGCAGAAATTTCAGTCTGGCCTTCACTGCCTGTTGTAACATCAAATCTGGCATAATCATGACCTTTTGGAATCACCACGCTTGAAGGAACTGATGCTATATTGGGTTCATTTGATGTAAGTTGGATTTCAAGATCATTAGAAGCTGGGATAGGAACGCCGGCGCTATTTGCAATAATTAGGTATCCTATAGGATGTGTGCCAGAACCTGATTCTACAATAGATGGAGCTAGACTTAGATGTATATTCAAATTGCCAGCTTTTTGTGCATCGATCAGTGTTAGCTGTACAGAAGCAAGAACAGAAATCATTAGCAGTCCTACCAGTAAATAACAGTGTTTTCTTATTTCCAATTTTGGTACAGAAAAACTTTAGATAAATCGCTTAAAAGGCTTTGTAAGAATTTTTTGATACATGCTGGTTATATCTTCATACTGCATTA
>JAHEYD010000101.1 GCA_023251795.1 Nitrosotalea sp.
AACTGCAAAAGATCCCATTATATTTCCGTATACTGCAGCTTCGCGGATTGTTGACATTTTTATGCTGTTTTTACTTGCCATGTAACCAATCATGCCTCCAGCAAACGAATCTCCTGCACCTGTGGGATCCACAATGTTTTCCATAGAAAAGGCTGGAGAGGGAAAGACCACATCTTCATAGAAAAAAAGTGACCCATGCTCACCTTTCTTTATTATTACATATTTTGTTCCCCACTCCATAATTTTTTTGGCACACTTGATCAAGTTCTGTGTTTTTGTCAGCAGCTTTGCCTCTTGGTCGTTTATTACGATCGAATCCACAGAGCCTATCATTTTTATAACATCATTTCTCTTTGAGTTGATCCAAAAATCAATAGTATCACACATCGAAAATTTGACCCTATCAAATTCTTTTATAATCTTGGTATTTTGGGCGGGATCATTATTTGCAAGATACACAAATTCAGATTTTCTGTATTCTTCTCTCACAGTTGGCTTGAAGCTTCCAAGAACATTTAGTTCTGTTTTATTCGTGGTTCTATGGCTTAGTGTTTTATCATAACTTCCATCATATCTGAAAGTCTTCCCATCCGCACGTACCAGTCCCTTCAGATCGACAAACCTACTAAGAATATTATAGTAATTTTTTGGAAAGTCATGCCCTACAACTGCTATCATGCTGGGCTTGACGAAAAAACTGGCAGAAATTGCTGCGTAAGTGGCGGCACCACCTAGAACATTTTTGAGAATTTTTGTAGGTGTCCTTATAGTATCTAGTGCTACCGAACCAAATACAGTAAGCATGTGTGGCTGAATTTACTGACCGTGTATAAATTCTCTGGCTTCTTTTTGTGTTGGATAATATGTAAATGGTATGTCCAGTGATGTGAACACTAGGTTATATCGAGTTATTCCTGTGAGCTTTACAGGTGGTGTCGCATCACTTTTATCATATTTATCAAGAACTTGATTGTCTGCCAAGAAAGGAGCTTCAGCTATTGTCTTACCCAAGGCCGGTATAATAGATGGTTCCAGTATGCCAGTTCCTAGGTCTTCGCCGTCAACTGATATCAAAAAATCTGTTTTGCCTATATTAAGAACCATGAGAGAGGGATTCTTGATTTCAAGTTGTAGGTGGTAAAGGGAGCCATCTTGCGTTCTTTCAATTAGTTTGCTGTCTTTTATGGATACGTGTAGTTGGAGTGCAGATGCATATTGGAAGTATCCAAAGGCGATGAGGGCAGCCACTATCACAGTTATAATCACTAATCTTTTAGATGACTTTTGCATGCCATTTCGTGGAAAAATTCCTTTTAGAATATGAAGGAAAAAAAATCCAAATGATATGTGTAAAAATTTTGATCTATCTTCTAAGCTACTTAGAGCTAGCAGAATAAATGAAAATATTCTAATGAGTATACGAAATGGCTAAAATCAGGCTAAAATCAGGCGGAAATGAGATTGAGATAGAGTCTAAGGACTTTTACGTAGATAATCAAAGCGTAGATGAAGTTGTAGTAAACCTATCTAGGTTTGTCAGAGAGAACACTGCCGCTCCTGTAGAGTATGAGCACACGACTGATCATACCACTGAACCAAGTCCAAACTACCTGAGTTCGCTTGAGGACGCAGAGATCCATGAACCGGAATTTACACCACCAATATCAATCGATATCAGTCAGATTAGAAGCAAGATACACATACTGGCAAGAGATTCCTTCTTTGAAAAGCCAAGAACGGTCTCTGAAGTGGTCGCTCAACTGCGTGAATATGGATGGGCTGCCAGACCTCTAGATGTATCAAAGGTGCTTGTTAACATGGCATTCAATAAGGAACTTCACAAAGATTCATTGAAGAATCGTAGCTATTATTCTGCTGTTCCGATAATCCAGTTTAGATAGTCTTATAGCCGCAAATTTTGCACGAATCAAATACAACACCTTCCAGATGATCAAAGTGTGAGTTGCATTGTCTGCAAGTGTGATGCATATCAAAATATCCATCCCTTTCTATCTTGCTTGTGCGATTCGATATCAAGTCTGTGCTTCCACACTTTATACAATGACAGCCACATTGCATGACTTAGTATTCAATCATGCTTGTAATAATCTAGCGAAAAATTAATCTATTTCTGAATTGTAAAACCACAACTGCCGAAATTGCTAATGCCAATGGAATAAACAAGGGAAATTCAGGAATAACAGTAGTTCCTATTATGTGAACTGTTCCTGAAATTTGCGGTCTAAATCCAATCCATACATGAGTTCCATTATTGTGAAATACGCTGGTCAATGTTTTATTGAGATTATTGATCTTAATTTCATAAGGTTGCCATAAGAGTTCCAAAGGCATTATCACTGTTGTTAGCGAATTTTTATTATCAGTGTGGAAAGTGAAACTTTTTTCAGCTTGACTAAAGTCTAGCGTATCAACTTTTGCCAGTGTCTTAATTGATACAGTAAATTTCTTGTTATCCCAACTCACATCTTTTAAAACAACAGGTTCGCTTATTACATATTCAAGCCTCATCGAGTCTCCGTGATGCCTTATTCCCTTATCACCGATATACACCGGCCTATCATTAACCCAGACAGTATCGATGTTTTTTGGCAAATTAACATCTGTGTAGTCAGTGTTTGGCGGAGTAACAAAATTCCATTTCCATACACCATCTGTTTGAGTTACAACATTAACCAGGTCATATTTTATCAGAGTCATGTTTCTACTGGACGGCGGAATAATTATAGCTGGAGGAGCTTTCTCCATTGTCAAGTATTCCACGGATTTGCCATCCTTGCCAGTAACCGATAGGTTAGTCATAGTGCCATTGTATGTCTCAACTTGTAGGAGTTTGTTGCTCCCTAGAACAGTGTGTACGATGTGGGCCGTTCCAGTCTCATCTATATTTATTGTAACATTTTGGATGGATTTTTCTCCAACCTTTACTTGAGCAAAAGAGTATGGAATTGAAAAGAGCAATCCCAACATTATCATTAAGGCAAGTAACTTGTGCAATTTGATTACCTATTCTGATATGATCACGCGAAGCATTTTTGCTTCCTGATTTGGGCAGTCGTTTTTATCACGTGGTAGATTGACTATCTTATCAGCTACGTCCATTCCCTTAATGACTTGACCAAAGACAGTGTATTGTTTGTCCAGGAAAGTGCTATCTGTTGTGACTATGAAAAATTGTGAACCGGCGCTATCAGGATCTGTAGCACGAGCCATGGAAATTATTCCACGAAGATGTGACTTTGAATTAAATTC
>JAHEYD010000102.1 GCA_023251795.1 Nitrosotalea sp.
ATTCATAATATAGGTAAAGAATTTGGAATATCGATAGACTCAAAGAAAAGACTAGAAGATCTGACAAATGGTGAGATAATAAAACTTGCAAAACAAATTAACAAAAACTGAACACTATTCTCCTGCAGAAGACACTATTTTTTTTGCAAATTACATTGAGCGTGAAAAAGGAAACAATGCTCTTGATATTGGCACCGGTTCTGGCTATCTTGCAAATGTTCTAGTACCAAACTTCAATCTTGTAGTGGCCACAGACATTAGCTACAATTCAATAAAAATAGCACATCTAGTAATCGATAACTGCGTTTGTTGCAATGCTGCAGATGCATTGTGCATTGACTTTGATCTAGTTATATGCAATATGCCATATTTGCCATCTGACGAAATTGTAGATGCAACAGTAGATGGTTTGCATGAAGGATTGGAAGTTCCCATGCGAATCATAAAAGCAGCTAAAGATGTTTTGAAAAAAAATGGTAAGATGATTTTCTTAACTTCTTCACTTGCAAACTATAATAAATTACTAGAACTAACTGAATCGTTAGGATTTCAAACAAAAATAGTTGCAACAAAGAAGATGTTCTTTGAAGAATTAATTCTTGTTGAGGCAATAAAATAATTATTTTTTGAGTTTTTGTTTTGCTATTTCTGCAATGGCATCAGCCATTTTTGATGTAGAGGCACTGCCACCAATATCATACGTAACATATTTTCCCTCATTAATTACCTGCTCTGTAGCAGCAAAGATTGCATTTCTTATTTGAGCTTCTCCAAGATATTCAACCATCCAAGCTCCAGACAATATGGCTGCGGTGGGATTTACCTTGTCCATACCTTTGTATTTTGGTGCGCTTCCATGCGCAGGTTCAAACATTGCATACGAGTCCCCTATGTTTGCAGAGTATACGTTTCCTATAGAGCCAATGTTTCCAGAAGCACATTCTGATATGATATCCATAAACAGATTTGTGCTTAACAAAATAGAATCGTTGAACCTCTCTGGATTTTTGACTAGTTGTTGTGTCATGTTGTCTATGTAATATTCTTCTACATCAATTCCAGAATTGTCTCTGATTGCCTTCTCAACCTCGCTCCAGAATATCCCATCAGTTTCTTTGAGTATGTTTCGCTTTGTGATTGCAAAGATCTTTTTTAGATTATGTTTCTTTGCATAAGAAAAGGCAGCACCTACTATTCTCTGGCAGCCTTTTCGTGTAGTCTTTCTTATTGCTATAGCTGCATCATCTGAGATTTTAAACTCAATTCCTGAATAGAGTCCTTCTGTTGCCTCCCTAAAACAAACAAAGTTAAGCTTTTTGTTTGGTGATAATCTGTCATATGTTTTGATCGGTCTTATGTTACTGTAAAGCTCAAATTTCTGGCGAATCGTAACTGCGACACTTCTTGGTGCATCTGGTTTAGGAATAGTAGTAGTGGGTCCTTTGTAACAAGCATCACTTTCCTCAAGCAATTTCATTGTAGAATCTGGTATGTATGTTGCACCTCCATGTTTCTCCCATTGTTCAGAACCAGCTTCGCACAAAATCAACTCAGTTTGGCTGTTACAGGACTTTAAAACATGCATCATGGCATCAACAAGCTCAGGACCAGTGCCATCTCCTTTTATGACTGCAGCTTGCTTTGCCAAAACAGACAAGTTTGTCGAACTAGTCTATTTAACTCTAACGAAGAAATTTTCATTTTTGCGTAAACCAAACATGAAATCATTACATGATCAAAAAAGCCAATCCTTAAACTATGATTATGTATTGATAAATAAAGATCATGAAAATAGTACAGCTTTCAGACATACATGTTGGTTCTCAATTTCATGAAGAAATATTTGATAAAGTAGTTGAGGAAGTAAACGATCTAGGACCCGCTGCCGTACTAGTGACAGGAGACCTTACAAATGAGGGACTAAAGAAAGAATATGAAAAATGTAAAGAAAAATTTGCCAAATTTGAAGTAGATAAAATAATTGCAATAAGCGGAAACCATGACTACAGAAATACGGGTTATCTCTTGTTCAAGAAATTCTTTCCATTTGAGACTGTTAATGTTCTTGATGACGACGTTGTTTTGGTTACATTGGGCACTGCTAGACCAGACAGAGATGAAGGTGAAGTGGGATATAGACAAAATTTGTGGTTAGAACGAACCATGAAGAAATACCCAAAAAGTACCAAGATTGTTGCAATGCATCACCATTTGATAGGAATTCCTGACAGTGGTACTGATAGAGTCACTGTAATTGATGCAGGTGACGTCTTACGGACGGCACTTTCAAGCAAAGTTGATCTGGTGTTATGTGGTCACAAACACAGACCATGGATCTGGGATTTTGGAAACCTTTCAATAGTAAATGCTGGAACTACATCTTCTGAAAGAATGCGAGGCTTTTTTGAAAATACTTACAATATCATTAACATAGAAAAAAACAAGATAAAAGTCGATCTTAAAATTGTAGATGGAAAACGTTTTCCTCTGAAAGATCTTGTAATAAACTACACTCGCTTTGGCGAAGAGTAATCTAGAATATTCAAGGACGGATACGCTTGAAATCTAAACAATTTTCAGATCTTACCATAAGTAAAATTCTAGACCTAAAAGAGGCTTTTGACTGCTTTGCGAAGTACTTCTTCGTCTATATTACGTATCTTTTCAGCAATTTTTACTATCCCATCTGGGGTTACATTTTTCTCAATCGTCAGGTAAACTGTGAACATTGGTAAATACAGAACAAGTTGCTGTATTTTCTCCCTCTGTATGTGAATGTATGTGGTATGACCATAAATCTCGTTAAAATGCTCACGTCTACTTCGCCTCAAGCCCACCTGATAGTAGAACATTATCCTATCCTCATCTGGTTCCATAGGTTCTGATGCCGACGAAGATTGGTCAAGTAAAACATGACCTTCAAGATCTATCAAACCTAAATGTATGATATTTGGATCAACCTTGAAAATATTTCTCGCCAATTCTCTAATTTCAGCTGAAACCATTTACACGGTCTGTAATAACCTGAAATATATTTGTTGATAAAATTCTTCCTGATCTGCTATAGGAAATTTATCCATTCATAAACAGATAATTTACAAAATAAAATGAAGTTAACTTGAAACTAAATTTTGAATAAAGAAAAAAGGAAAAAATCTTAGTTATTCTTTGTCCAAGTGGACAGCCATGAGTTAAAGATGTTGTGGTTTAACTCAGCAAATGCAGTTGCATTCTCGTTTATTGTCCTAAGATTTT
>JAHEYD010000049.1 GCA_023251795.1 Nitrosotalea sp.
TATTCGCAGAAGGAAGAATCAAAACAGTAGGTAGAAAAACAAGAATTTCTTAAGAGTCAGGACCACCAAAAAAATACAAGACTACAAGTTCCTTTTTGTTACCATGAAATTTGTGTTCCACATTTTTACCAACAAAATACGCTTTTGCTTCTGAAATTGGATAATCATTCCCTGCTATATTGAGAAAGCCATCTCCACGTATAACATAATAAATTTCATCACTCTCATGAGGAGTTTGAGTGTCTTTCTCACCTGGTTCTAATCTTAAAACTCCAGCTGTGAGGCTATCCCTATTGATAAATGTATAATAATAAGAGCTGCTTTTTGTAATATTTTTTATGTATTCATTTATATCAAAATCAATCTTCATTGTTTTTTCCCATCCAAGTATGCATATTAGCGACTTTCCGTGTCTGCATGTGTTTTGATTTTTGATTCAAACTTTGCAACAAGTTGACTTATCTTAGAGTTTTTACTGTCATCTTTTCTTAAAAGATAGTATAGTTCCTCAGTAGCTGCATGATAATCTACACCAATGGTTTGAGCAAGATACAGCGCCAGATAGCTTAGAAGCAGTTTTCTGAGCATTATTTGATGTGACGATGTGATAAGATCCGAAGTTAGTTCATCTAAGACATTAGAAAAATAAGCTTCAAGATAACTATCCTTTGATTCTCTTTCTCTTAATGTAAAAGATCCACCAAGATGTCTATCATTCATGTGGATTTTCTCTACCACATCAATAAACTCACGATTAAGAACCGAGTCACTAGTAAGAACTTCAGAGAGTAAATCAGCAGCGTTTTGTTCTGAACTTTCAAGTTTTTCTTTCAATCTGAAAATCATATGACATGCAACACAGCCGCCATGAAGCTCAACTTGATGATCTTTGATCTCATCTAATTCATTTCTAATGAAAGTCACAGATTCGTCTTGTTCCATTATAGATCATTCTACTTGTACATAATTAAGAATACTCCAAAGATTAAATATCCTACATAGTATCCAAGCTTGTGACAGGACAAAAAATAGACGGCATTACAGTTGCAAATGCAGTCAAAGACAGAGTGAGAAAAGCAGTGCAGGAATTGAAATCAGAAGGCATTGTACCATGTCTTGCCACCATTCTTGTTGGTGAAAATCCAGCATCTGTCACATATGTCAAAAACAAACAAAAGGCATGTACTGATGCTGGCATCATAACAAAGGATCACAGACTTCCAGAGTCGTTTTCACAACAAGAAATGAATTCACTTGTGGATTTATTAAATAAAGATGATTCGGTTCATGGGATTCTAATTCAATTACCATTACCAAAACAACTAGACGAATTTTCAACGATATCAAGGATCTCTCCAATAAAAGATGTCGATGGTTTAACTCCATACAGCATCGGTCTTTTGTCGTCAGGAAAGGCCATCCTTAAACCATGTACGCCATCAGGAATAATGGAAATGTTTGATTATTACAAGATAGATTTGACAGGAAAACACGCAGTAATAATTAACAGAAGCAATCTTGTTGGCAAGCCATTATACCATCTTTTACTTGAAAAAAATGCTACTGTTACTACATGTCATTCTAAAACAAAAAATCTCAAAGAACACTGCCAAAAAGCAGACATTGTAATTACAGCTGTAGGTGATAGAACCAGGTTTGTTCTTACTGCAGATATGATAAAGGAAGGAGCAGTTGTTATTGATGTTGGTATAAGTAGACAAAATGAAAAAATTGTTGGAGATGCAAATTATGATGAAATATTTAGAAAAGCATCGTTTGCTACACCGGTACCAGGAGGAGTTGGCCCTATGACAGTTGCAATGCTTTTAAAAAACACAGTCACAGCAGCTTCAATTAGTAAAGGCTTTGTCTCAGGTTGAAAAAGCAAGGTTGCGAAAGCAACTTTTGGATGCAAGGGATTCTTTATCACTAGACTTTATCAACATTACAAGCAAACAGATACAGGACAATCTAAGAAAAATAGATTTTTTTAGAAATGCAAAAAGTATAGGAGCATATTATTCGATAGGAAGTGAAGTAAGGACTCAAGACATATTACAAGAGATATTAAAATATGGGAGAGAATTATCACTACCAAAGGTTGTTAAAAAAGATCTCGTATTCAAAAAAATAAATAGTCTTTCAGATCTTGAACAAGGAAACTTTTCTGTCATGGAACCAAAAGATTATTGTGAGGACGTAAAAAAAATTGACGTCATCATAGTTCCTGCAATAGCACTTACAAGAGAAGGCCATAGACTTGGCTATGGTTTTGGGTATTATGATAGATATCTTTCTGGTAAAAATTCAATGACTATTGCTTTGGGTTATTCAAAACAAATTATCAAATCGTTTCCACATTCAGATAATGATGTTAGAATTGATTGCATTGTTACAGAAGATCAAGTTATAATGTCAAAGAGCAAGTAAGCCCTTTTTACCAATGTCTTTTCTAAAGTATTTGTTTTGCCAAGAAATTTTTTCAATTCTAGAATAGGCATTAAAGATTGCAGAGTTTAGTGTATCACCAAGAGCTGTAACGCCAAGAACCCTACCTCCATTTGTGAGTATTTTGTTATTCTCACGTTTTGTTCCTGCGTGAAAAACAAACGAGTTTTTATCTTGAAAATCAAGACCAGAAATTTCTTCATTTTTTGGATATGATTCTGGATATCCTTTTGATGCAAGAACAACACAGACAGCGCTTTGTTTCTTCCACGATATTAGAGGTAGTTTTGAGAGAGTGCCATCTATACTTGCATTAATGTAATCATACAAATCAGAATCCATGCGCATCATAATTGGTTGACATTCTGGATCACCCATTCTTGCATTAAATTCCAAAACATATGGTTTTCCATTTTTTAGCATTATTCCAGCATACAAAAATCCCTTGAATTTATTACCTTCTTTTTTCATAGAATCAACTGTTTTATCGATTACGTCTTTCTGAATTATTTCTGCTAGAGAATCATTAATTACCGGAGTTGGCGAATACGCGCCCATTCCACCAGTGTTTGGTCCTTTATCATCATCATAGATTCTCTTATGATCTTGGCTTGTAGCCATAGGAATTGCCGTGTTTCCATCTGAAAGTGCAATGTATGATGCTTCTACTCCGTCAATTCGTTCTTCCAAAATTATTTTAGAGCCTGCAGTACTAAAGCTATTTTTGATTAACATTTCATCTATTGCATTGGTTGCTTCCAAAGTATTGCTACACACTATGACACCTTTTCCTGCTGCAAGACCGTCTGCTTTTACTACTAGCGGATAATCAATTGATTTTGCATATTCTTTAGCTTCTTTTGCGTCGTCAAAGATTTCAAATTGTGCTGTAAGAATACCATTTCTTTTCATAAAGTGTTTTGCCCAAACTTTACTTGATTCAAGCTGTGCAGCTGCTTTTGTCGGCCCAAATATTCTCAGCCCTTTTTGTGTAAACGTATCAACTATGCCTAAAGACAGAGGAACTTCTGGGCCTACTACAGTCAAACAATTTTTTTCAGAGGCAAATTTTGCAAGACCGTCAATATCTTCAACTGCTATTTTCACATTATTGGTGGTACCACCGTTACCTGGTGCAAAATATACTTTACCAATTTTTTTGCTTTGAGAGAGCTTCCAACCAAGAGCGTGTTCTCTTCCACCAGAACCAATAACTAAGACGTCAGTCAATAGTTAGTCTTTTCATATCAAGTATATAATCCAAGATTGGTTTTAGAAATGTTGATTAACACTGTATCATAATCATGACAGATGAGCCAAATAGACAAACAAAAACAAGTATATCTTTTCGTTCATGGCAGAATGGATCTTGAACCTGTTGCGATAAGCGCATTAGTAGCAAATGGTTTTTCAAAAGACAAGATTACATCTGCAAGACCAGATAAAGTTGGCGATATAGGCGATTACATGGCTATGCTTTGGATGCCAGCAAATCCAGATCACATCAAGATTCAGAAGATAACAAAGATCGAACAAGTAAGCCCTGAAGGAATGACAGGGCTATGGAAGGGAGTCTCAAAAGAAGACATATTACAAATAAAACTGAAATAAATTCAAAGATCAGAGATTAAAGCTGATACAAAATTTGCAAATTCGTCATCTGAGAATCGTATAACTTCAACTTTGTTTTGTTCTTTGGCAATTCTTACAGATTTGAGATGATAGCATTCGTTGCCTCCATTTAGCGTATTAAAAAAATAATCTTCACAAGAACAAAAGCCCAATTCCGGATCTAGCCAGTGTTCGTTTTCTTTTCCTACAACTGTCCAGATTTTACGTTGACTGGGTTCAAAATAATGTAATTTTACGCCTTTTCCAAACACGACTGCATTCAAATTATCAGTGTCCCTTTTCATGTGAACCCGAGCACTTTCACCATATAAAAAATTGTGTAGGAAGATTTGGCAGATCTTGGTTGCTAAGATGGAGCTTGAAAGTGCCACGGAGAAATTTGGATATAAAGTACACAGTAAAGGTAGGATAATTCTTATTCAATTACCTAAAATTAATCAATAGTTCAATACTATCAGTCTATTTATGCTTAAAACCAGAATCATTCAATCTCATCCTGCTTTAATGTTAGAAGATACAAACCGTTACCTTGTTGTTACTGATTTACATATTGGATTTGAAAACACCTTTGCCGCAAATGACATATTCATTGAGCCAACCACAATTATTCATGAGACATTAGACGAACTTAGATCAATTATAAAATCTGAAAGACCTGATTCACTGATACTTTTAGGCGATATAAAGGCAGGCATAGATTCAATATCAAAAATAGAGTGGCAAGCAGTTCCATTATTTTTTGAGATAGCAAAAGAAATTGACACTATCCTAATTCCTGGAAATCATGACGGAAGTATACAAAAACTCTTGCCTGAGAATGTTAGAGTCGCAAGCTCGTCAGGAATCGTCATAGAAGATATACTTCTAACCCATGGTCACACTATGCCATCTGAGAATCTTTCACATGTAAATAAGATAATCATGGGACATGTGCATCCTGTTTTTTTCAGCGAAGGCTCAGTCTTAGATGGCCAAAGAGTGTGGGTTTCTTTGAAGACAGAAAAAAGAAAGATTTTTCCATCCTTACAAGGAGAAATTGAAATTATAATTGTGCCGACCTTTAACAAATATTTTTATGCGAGCCACAAAAAATACAAAAAATCAATTTCGCCAATAATTGAGCGAATAAAAGAATCCTATTCGGCAAAGATTGTAACGCTTGATGGGTCTATAATCGGAAACGAATCTTTGCTTGAAAACGTAATCTAATTAAATGATTCGTATGGCTCAAGTGGTTTTTTTGTAGTTTCATTGTGAAGTAACCATTCAAGTGTTTTTGCAAATGAATCTGCCAGCTCGGTAGTGGTAAGCACTGGGATACCAAGTTCCACTGCCTTTCTTCGTATTTGGTATTCATCATAAAGCATTCCAACGTACTTTTCCAAAGTTGCAGTGCTTGGAACGTTTATTATAAAATTTATCTTGCGTTCATAAAGTAGATCTGCAATGTTTGGTTTTCTTTGAGGTTCGCTGATTTTGTATACGACTTCAACATTTCCTATTCTTTTATCAGACAAGAACTCTGCAGTGTGTTCTGTTGCAAGTATCTTGTATCCAAGATTTTTTAGCAATACCGCTGTTTGAAGTAGTTTTTCTTTGTTTTCTGCACCACCGGCTGTTATGAGAGCATTACCTTCTTTTGGCAAAGAATATCCCACAGATATCAGACCTTTTGATAGCGCATCATAGAAGCTGTCACCAAAACATGCAGCCTCTCCAGTAGACTGCATTTCAACCCCTAAGATTATGTCAGCACCTTCTAGTTGCATAAATGAGAACTGTGGCACTTTAATTCCATAGGAATGAATTTTTCGCCATCTGTCTTTTGGTATCTTTGGCAATGTTTTTCCAAGAACTGCACGTGCAGCTAAATTGATCAGATTCAATTTTACAAATTTTGAAACAAAAGGCATGGAACGTGATGCACGTATGTTTAATTCTATTACATAGACTTGATCAGAATTAATTAGGAATTGCAAATTAAACGGTCCTTTTATTGAAAATGCCGTAGCAATCTTTGTTGTATAATCAGTTATGGTTTCAATTACTTTGTTGCTCAATCTCCATGGTGGAATGCACATCATTGCGTCACCAGAGTGTACCCCAGCACTTTCAATGTGTTCAATTACTGCACCAATTACTACATTTTTTCCATCACAGACACCATCTACTTCAACTTCAAGTGAGTTTAGCATGAATTTTGTAATAACAACAGGATAGTCTGGCGATACGTTGGTTGCTTCCTCCAAGTATTTTTTCAATTGCGTTTGTGACCACACAACCTTCATTGCCGCACCGCTTAGTACATACGATGGCCTAACCAAGACAGGAAAGCCTACGTTATTTGCAAACTTTTTAGCATCAGATAGTTTTACGAATGCCTGCCAGAGTGGCTGCATTATATGCAACTCGTCTAGAACATGACTGAATTTTGAACGGTTTTCTGCCCTGTCGATGTCTTGAAATGATGTACCGATTATCTTGACACCATTTTTGGCAAGTTTTGGGGTAAGATTATTTGCGGTTTGTCCTCCAACTGCAGTAACTATTCCAGTTGGTTTTTCAAAGTCAGCAATGTCAAGTATTCTCTCAAGTGTTAGCTCTTCAAAGTATAGCCTATTACAAATATCATAATCGGTTGATACAGTCTCTGGGTTGCAGTTAATTACAGAAACCTCCTTGACGCCGTTTTCTTGCAATCCCCAAACCATGTTTACCGTTCCCCAGTCAAACTCCACACTGCTTCCTATCCTGTAAGGACCTGCACCCAAAACTATGATCTTTTCCTGATCTGATTGTACTTCAAAGTCATTTGTGTCACCACCATATGTTAAATACAGATAGTTTGTTTTTGCAGGCCATTCGGCAGCAAGAGTATCTATTTGCTTTACGGCTGGAATGATTCCTGCATCTTTACGGATTTTTCTGACCTCAAGATCATCTTTACCTATTATTCTTCCAATCTGCTTGTCTGAAAATCCTAACTTTTTTGCATTACGTAACAATTTTGTTGTGAACTTTGAGTCTTTGAGGTTCTTTTCCATCTCTACTATGTTTTGAATTTTTTCAATAAACCATGGATCTATTACAGAGAGTTTGTAAATTTGTTCAACTGACATGCCTTGTCGCAGTGCAGCTGCAACATAGTACAAAATTCCATTATCGGTGTTCTGAAGTTTGTTTTCAATTTCTTCAATGTCAAAGATTTTGCCATTATCTCGGTTTGCTACGAGACCGTCATCTCCAATCTCTAACATCCTAATTGATTTTTGTAGAGATTCCTCAAAGCATCTGCCTACTGCCATCACTTCCCCAACAGACTTCATGGTAGGTCCAAGACTGCGGTTTGCAAGTTCAAACTTTGTAAAATCCCATCGTGGGTGTTTGCACACAATATAATCAAGTGAAGGTTCAAAGCATGCGGTAGTTGTCTTTGTTATACGATTAACTAGTTCTGGAAGGGAATGACCCATTACAATTTTTGCTGCCATGTATGCAATTGGGTATCCTGTTGCTTTGCTTGCAAGTGCAGATGAACGCGAAAGCCTTGGGTTCATCTCAATTGCCACGTATTTATCAGATTCGGGATCAAGTGCAAATTGGATATTACATTCTCCTACAATTCCAACATGTTGTGTTGCACGTAACGCGGCTGATCTTAGCATATGATATTCGTTATTATCAAGTGTTTGAGATGGAGCCACAACTATGTTGTCGCCTGTATGCACCCTCATTGAAAGTACGTTTTCCATGTTGCACACTATGACATTGTTTCCAAGGTAGTCACGCATTACTTCATATTCTATTTGTTTCCAGTGACCAATGTATTCCTCAATTAAAACTTGGCCAACAAGACTAGCATTTAGGCCACGCAATACTATTTCATATAACTCGATTTCATTGTGTGCTACACCTCCACCTTTTCCACCCAAAGTATATGCGACTCTAACAATTACTGGATATCCAAGATCTTTTGCAATTTGTTTTGCTTCTTCAAAGTTGTAAACAGTTTTACTTTTCAGTACAGGAACACCGCATGCCATCATAGAATCCTTGAAAAGTTGTCTGTCTTCTGCAGCGTGTATCCCTTCAACTTGGGTACCAAGAACTTTAACACCATATTTTTTTAGAATTCCAAATTCTTCGAGTTTTACTCCGCAGTTAAGTGCAGTCTGTCCACCAAATCCAAGCATTAACCCGTCAGGACGTTCTGACTCTATTATTGATTCAACATATTGTGGATTTACTGGAATAGTGTACACCTTATCTGCAAACCTAGTGTCTGTCTGTATGGTTGCGATATTCGGATTGATAAGTACGCTTTTGATCCCGTCCTCTCGAATGGCTTTGAGGCATTGGCTACCGGAGTAGTCGAATTTGCGGTCGTTTTAACGACTTTCGCCTGCTTCTCCGATTTTTATTGCTCCACTTCCAAGAACTAGAATCTTTTTTAGCGATTCATCTTTTGGCAGTCTTTTCCTCCTCCATAAGGCGCTTTAGCTCTTCAAAAACAAACTTGCAATCAAAAGGTCCAGGCGATGCTTCAGGATGAAATTGAACTGCGATGAATTTTTTCTCTTTATGTTTTATTCCTTCTACTGTTTTATCATCTGCGTTAGAAAACCATAATTTGAAATCTGATTTTTTCAATGAATCAGGATCTATTCCATATCCATGATTCTGACTTGTAACATAAACCTGATTATTATCTAGATTGATACATGATTTATTTTGTCCTCGATGTCCGTATTTTAGCTTGAATGTATCTGCTCCACCTGCAAGCCCCATTATTTGTGCTCCAAGACAGATTCCAAGGGTTGGTATGTTTTTGTTTAAAAGTTCCTTTGCTGTTTTCATGGTGTCAGCACATTTTTGAGGATCACCAGGCCCGTTGCTTAACACAACACCTTTGGGTTTGTATGAAAGTATTTTATCAATTGAAACATTCCAAGGAAGTTGAATTACTTTGTATCCAATTTTTCGTATGTTTCGTAAAATTGCATTTTTTACTCCAGTATCAATAACTACTACTGTTTCGGATTCTGTCCCATAAACTCGCGGCTCTTTAGTTGATACAACATTCATAAATTCTTCGTTTACATATTTTTGTGCAGAAGTAAGTTTCTTCTTCAAATCACTTTCGTCAATTTCTTTTTCAGAAACTGCAATTGCTGCCATCATAACTCCATTTATTCGAAGTTTCTTAGTTAGCTCCCTTGTATCTATTCCTGAGATTCCAGGAATTTTTTCATTGTACAACCATTCATCCAGTGTCAGAGAAAGATTCCAGTGATTTGCAGTCATAGAAAGATCATGTACAACAAGACCACGTGCTTGAATTCTGTCAGATTCAAAGTGTTCAGAAATTCCGTCCTTGTCCTTTTTTGATGGATCAGGCACCCCATAATTTCCTACAAGAGGATACGTAAGTGTCAGAATTTGTCCGCTGTAAGAAGGATCGGTGAGGGCTTCAGGATAGCCTACCATTCCAGTATTGAATACCGCTTCACCAAAAACAGTTGTAGAATAACCAAAACCCATCCCATCAAAAACGGTTCCATCCTCAAGGATGAGCTTACCAAACTTGTTTACATGTTTGGCTTTTTTTATTGGAATTTTGAACCCTCAGCAAGTGAATTCTATTAGGGATTTAAGTTTTTTGATAAAACGAATACAAAAAATGATGCGAAAAAATTTTGGCGATCAGGTTTTGATGAATGTTTTACAGTGCCCTGAACTGCTCGCTCCATTTGTAATAGGCGCGAATCATTTCCATGCTAACACTTGGTTTTCTTCTTTCAAGGATTGTCTTAAAGTCTGTCATAGTAAGGTTTCGCGGTTGTTGTCTTTCTTCACCAGCAACTGGATCAGGCGCATAGTTTGGAGAATTGAATAGTTCGTTTACTACCATTAGCTGTGCAGATTGGCAAATGTCTTTGATATCACTTGCGCTGTATCCATCTGCAAGTTTTGCTAGCTCGGAGGGTTTTACTTTGTCATCCATTTTTAGTGGTGCGCTGTAAAGTTCAAACAAGTTTGTTCTTGCATCAAGTGTTGGAAGTGGAACATAGATTCTTTTTGTGAATCTTCTAAGAAACGGCCAGTCAAGACTCCAAGGTTTGTTTGTTGCACC
>JAHEYD010000103.1 GCA_023251795.1 Nitrosotalea sp.
ATCTACAAATACGTTCCAATCGCAATCTTCACAGTACGATTGTGTATCATAGTCTGTATCAATTTCAACGACTCGACTGCTACCGCACTTTGGACATTTCATGGCTTATCCTTTAACAAAACGCTCCACAAAGACTTCGCTTCGCTCAGCTTGTGAGCTAAGCGTTATTTCCCTTCCCTCACAGTAGGCATCCCGCAACGCTCAAGAAATTCTACCATATCAAGACAATTTTGCTCAATCCTGCATTTGTACATATCAGACGCAACCACGGTTTCGGCCTCTCGCATCATGTGCGCATTAAACATTACCTGTTGTATCAGGTGCCGGAGGCTATGCCCCAGGTACCTTTGAAGAGCGGGCGACGTTTTGCACATCGCTTGGATTACGCTGAGGTCAAGGGCTTTCTCTTGGTCAATCTCTTCTATAGTCACAGGATATTCCTCCATGTTTTAAAATGTTTAATATCTCCAACCGTTGTACGAGTGACATTATATTTTTTTGCTATTTCTCTAAAAAGGCCATTTTCGCTGCGAATACTTATTATTTGTTGTTCCGTTAATTTTCCTTCAAACCCTTTGGCCCTGCCCTTCTTCATTTTGTCTTGCATATTATCATGCTGTGTTCCTAAAAACAAATGATATGGATTCCAACAAGGCGGAGTATCGCATCTATGCAGAACATTCATTCCTTTCGGGATAGGACCATTATATAATTCCCAAACAAATCGATGAATACGTATTTGTTTGCCATCGATATAAACTTCTCCGTATTTATGTGTTGTTCTGCCCATCCAAATCCAACAGCCGCATTCGGGAATTGAGATTGAATTATTTTCTATGCTCTCTAAAGTGGGCCTCGGTTTCCGCTTATTATGCCCATGAATATATGTTTTCTCCGTTGTTTTTTTACATCCGCAAGCGCATAAATTCATGGCTTCCTCCCGTTGCGCTTTACATAATATTTACTGATTTTTTCCCAAGTTGCTATGTTCCCATTGCGCTCCCCGGTCAGCAATCGGTAAATTGTGATATATTTTATTCCAATCTTTTTTGACAGCTTAGGGAGGGAAGTTGACCTCAAATCTTGGTTTATTTTATGTATCAGTTCTGCTCTCATGATTACTACTATAACCAAACTATTTCCATTTGTCAAGCAAAAAAATGCTTGACATTTGGATATTATTTGTTTATATTAAGACTGTGATGAGGATAAGAGGTTCTTATGGCTTGCCGAGAAAGTTACATAAAACAATATGAGCCCGCCGAAACATCTCTTTATAAATGCCCCCTTTGTGGTTACGAGGCGGAGGTTGCGGTGATATTTGATCTTGCGAGCGGGTACTTCTACCCTGAGCGGATTGCTTCAGCAATATGTCCAAAATGTAAAATTGAAATGGACCGTCAAAGGGGATAAGGTATAATAAGCAAAGGGGAGATTTATGGGAATGAAGAAGGTTTATACCTGCGATATTTGCCGAGACCCGCTGAACAATCCGAGTAATTCGTTTGGATTAAATTTTTCTGGAATGAAAGCTTTTACTCTTGGCGGATATGGATGCACGGATGGAATCCATATTTGTTACAGTTGTGCACGGCAACTGGCGGCGCAGCTAAAAAAGCCAGAAATTGTGAAGTTATTAGACATAACGCATACCTGAGCCGCAAGCTTGCGCGGTCGGCTCGGGCGGCAGGTTGAAAATCACAAACGAAATGGGGGGGGGAATATGTTTTGTTCACAACATGCAGAGCGCATGGGAGCACCTTTTCCAAAAGACGATTGCCCTTACTGTAAAATACTATCTCTCATATTCGAGCGTGACAGATGGAAAGAACGTGCAGAACAAAAAATAGCACTTCGCAGAGAGATACAGGCTGAATTAGGAATTTCAACGCAGTGCTCTGACGAAGACGCACTTAACAAGGGACTTGAAGCCATACGAAAACTTAAAGCGAAAAAGGAGGAACTATGTCATTGACAGCGAAAAACACAGGTGGGGATTTTGAACTTGCTCCGATCGGGGCACATGTAGGACGTTGCATTTCTGTCGTTGATTTAGGAACACAGCATGGGGAGTATGAGGGTCGTCCGAACGTGAACAAGCAGGTTTGGATTCTTTGGGAACTCCCGAACGAAAAAATGAAAGATGGACGACCTTTCGGAGTATCAGCATTCTATACGCTATCTCTCGGAGAAAAAGCCAATCTTCGTCGTGATCTTGAATCATGGCGTGGCAAGGCCTTCACAGATACGGAACTTGCGGGGTTTAATCTGATGAATATTTTGGATAAAACCTGCATGATTTCCGTGATTCATACAGAAAAAGGTCGATCAAAGGTAAAAGGAGTTATGGCTATTCCCAAGGGCATGACTTGTCCTGAGCGAATAAATGATCTTCTTTCTTTTGATGTAGACACTTGGGATCAATCGGCATTCGACAAGGTTCCCGAAGGAATACGAGCGATCATCATGAAGTCTGATGAGTACCTTGAGAAGCTTGCACGGGGGACCCCGAACATAGAAGGAGAATGTTTGCCGAACGAAGACAGTATCCCATTTTAAGGGGACAAATACATGTCAAATCAAACCAAAAAAGTCATAGCCTCAGAATCGGCGCATTGGTATACCAAGACCGGAGAGCCGTGCTATGAGGTTGAGAACAAGTCAAACGGAGGCATGAGGCCGACCACGCTCAGGGACGCTAAAAAGCTTGACCTCGTGCCTTCCGTTACCTCTATCTTGCAAATTCTTTCACGGCCAGGACTTGAGGCGTGGAAGCAAAATCAGATTTTGCTTTCCGCTGCAACCTCGCCTTATCTGGCTTCTTGGATCGGAGCTGATAAGTGGGCTGAACTTGTCCTTGCCGATGCGCAAGAACAGGCAGAAAAAGCCAGACAGTTGGGAACAGATATTCATACGGCAATAGAAAAATCCTTGCAGAGCGGTTCAACTTCGGGGGATTATGAGGCTTATATTAAACCTGTAATCTTTGAAATGCTTGATCGTAACTTGCTCGTTGGAATGAAAACAGAACATTCTTTTGCTCATCCTATCGGGTTTGGAGGAAAGATAGACTTTCACAATGATACCGTGTTGATCGACTTCAAAACCAAAGAGTTTACAAAAGAGGATTTGGCTGGAAAGAAAAAACTTGCATGGGATGAAATGTGCTGGCAATTGGCGGCTTATCGGTTTGGTATACAAGAACCACGTCTTCATTGCTTTAATGTCTTTATAAGCACAT
>JAHEYD010000104.1 GCA_023251795.1 Nitrosotalea sp.
CATAACAAATTACGAAACTTTTGTAGCACATGCGGAACAAAGCTTGGCATCATAAGATACAATCCAAAGAAACAGTGGTCTATTGCAGGACAGATTTGCAGAAATTGTTGGGATGCACAAAAAGCAAAAGATGATCATTAATGCACCTTTTTAAAAAATTCAAGTGTGAAAAGTGTGATAAAAAGTTCAAGCAGCAAGAAGAACTTATGCAGCATGAACAAGTAGTGCATGGAAAAGATCTGCTCTATGATTGTAAAGAATGCAACGAGTTTTTTTCAAGCATGGAACAGATGAGAACTCATCTACAAAGATATCATTCTTACAGCGGAACCAGAGACATCTAGACAGCTTTTAGTGATTTTACTACTGGCGGTCTTAGCTTTGCAAAGACTCGGAATCCACAGATGCATTTTATTTCAGGTAATCTGCTTAGCTCAGATTGTGTAACAGGAGTTCCACATCGCATACATGTGTACACTACATTAAAACTTGGAGCTTGCGGTTTTTCTTCTTCATCAACTTGAGATTCTTCAGTTGTCATGTCTTTAATCAAAAATGTCTGTAATTTAAGGCTAACAGAATTATTTCAGGGTAAGCTCAATGTAAACGTCATTTGGAATCTTTATTCTCATTAATTGTCGTATTGCTCTGTCATCTGCACTAAGATCTATAACACGTCTGTGTATTCGCATTTCCCATTTTTCGTATGTGTTTGTTCCCTGACCACATGGAGATTTTCGTGTTACAACGTTTAGTCTTTTTACCGGAAGTGGTGTTGGTCCTTTTACTTTGACACCGGTTTTTTCTCCAATGCCTTTAATTTCAGTACAGACTCCGTCAAGCCTGAGCAGACTTGTACTTGTTAGCTTGATTCGGGCCGTTTGTGTCATTCAAACCACTAAGCGGTGTATTTTTCAGTAATATCTTTTACAACGCCTGCAGCAATTGTTGCGCCCATATCTCTGAGTGCAAATCTTCCTAACTCCGGAAAGTCTTGGAAGGTTTCAATTGGTATTGGTCTGACTGGTCGTATTCTTACGATAGCAGAGTCTCCTGCTTTTAGAAACTTTGGATCGTTTTCTTCTGCAGCACCTGTTTGCGGGTTTATCTTTGCTTCAAATGCAACAATGGTTGCTGCAACCTGAGCAGTGTGTGCATGCATTACTGGCGTATAACCAGGTGCAAGTGCAGTTGGATGATGAATTATTATAATTTGAGCTCGAAATTCTTTTGCAACATTTGGAGGACTGTCCGGCGTTCCAATTACATCTCCTCTTTTGATATCTTTTTTTTCTATACCCCTAAGGTTGAAACCAATGTTGTCACCAGCTTCAGCAGATTCCATTTGAGTGTGGTGAGTTTCAATTGTTTTGATTTCTCCAAGTACTCCTGCTGGCATGACAATAATTTTTTGTCCTGCTTTTACAGTTCCTGTTTCAACACGACCTACTGGAACTGTACCTACACCAGTAATTGTATAAACATCTTGGATTGGAATTCTCAATGGTTTGCCAGTTGGTTTTTCTGGGAGTTTGAACTCATCAAATGTTTCAAGCATTGTCTTTCCAGTCCACCACTTCATGTTTTCTGATTTTTTGACTAGGTTATCACCCTTCCATCCAGAGACGGGAATGATTGGAACGCTTTCTAGCTTGAATCCAACTGACTTGATTAGTTTTTCAGCCTTGTCCTTTGCTGCCTTGAATGCTTGTTCAGAATAATTACTGTCATCCATCTTGTTGATGGCAACGATTAGCTGTCCTACACCTAGAGTTCGCAAAAGGAAAGCGTGTTCTCTTGCTTGGCCTCCTGGAGCCACTGCAGTATCAGTCTCGCCTTCTTTTGCAGAAAGGACAAGCACTGCACAGTCAGCCTCGGATGCACCAGTAATCATGTTTTTGATAAAGTCCCTGTGTCCAGGTGCGTCAATTAATGTAAAGAAGTATTTTGCGCTCTCAAATTTCTGGAATGCCAGATCAATTGTGATACCTCGCTCTCTTTCGTCTTTGATGTTGTCCATAACCCAAGCATACTTGAAGGTGTCCCCTTTTCCTGTCTTTTCAGACTCTGCTGCATGTGCTGCAATAGTTCTTTCATCGACAAGACCAAGGTCCAACAATAAGTGACCCATTGTGGTTGATTTACCATTATCAATGTGACCTGTAACTATCATGTTTAAGTGCGGCTTTTTGCTAGCGCTCATAACGAATCCTCACCAGCATGGGCCTTATTACCATTTCGATTTTTTGGGATTCTTTCCAATAAATTTTGAATAATTTACAGATCCATAATTTGACGTTGATTATTTTTCACATACTATAAATCAAAGTATTTTCTGACTAGGAATATTGAAAATTACTGTTACAGTTATCAAAGCTGATGTTGGTGGAATTGGCGGTCACACAAGACCAAGCGATGGTTTGTTAAATGCAGTCAGAAATATAGTAAGACATCAAGTTAGAAAAGATGGAAAGGGACTCGTAATTGATTCCTACATTGGTTATTGCGGTGATGACATCCACATTGTTATGACACATACAAAAGGAGTAGACAATAAAGAAATTCACCAGCTTGCATGGAGTGCATTTGAAGCAGCTACAAAGGTTGCAAAAAATGAAGGATTGTATGGTGCAGGCCAAGATTTGCTCAAAGATTCATTTTCAGGTAACGTAAAAGGAATGGGTCCTGGTGTTGCAGAAATGCAATTTGAAGAAAGACCAAACGAGGCCTTTACGATTTATGCTGCAGACAAAACAGAGCCTGGTGCATTCAACTATCCATTTTATAGAATGTTTGTAGATACTCTAAGCAACACAGGCCTAATAGTAAATCAAAATCTTGCGAAAGGTGTCAAGATAAATGTCATGGATGTTGAAGAGGGAAAAATTGCCGAATTACACATGTGGCAAGACAAGCCCACACTTGAAGCTGCTTTGATGTATCCTGGAAGATATGTTGTTTCTTCAGTGTATACAAAAGACAATCAACCAATACTTGCTGCATCAACTGACAGATTGCACAACATTGCAGGAAAATATGTTGGAAAAGATGATCCGATTTGTATCATAAGAACACAAAAAGATTTTCCAGCAACTGAAGAAGTTGGGAGCGCATTTAGCAATCCGCACTATGTTGCAGGAAACACAAGAGGCAGCCATCACATGCCACTAATGCCAGTAAAGATAAACTCGCCAGCAAGCATCAACTTTGCAATACCAATTGTCAGCAGTCTTG
>JAHEYD010000105.1 GCA_023251795.1 Nitrosotalea sp.
GATTTCATACTCTCTTTCAGGGAATACATCACCATTTAGTATCACAGAAACTTGTTCTGAGAGTTTGTTTATCACATCAATATCTTCAGGAATGAGCACACCTAGGCCCTTAAGAAGGATAACTGAATAATACAATCCTAATAATTTATCCCTGGATTGATTTACCTGCCTGTAATATGCCCCTTTTGTTATACTAAAATCGGTTTTCTGTATGTTTAACTGATTTAAAATAATTTCAACTTGTCTTTCTGTAAATAATGATTTTTTTATAATTTGCTTAATTATATTATTAAAAATTGGATTTGAGGATTCCACCATAGCTATACAATTCTGTATATCCTATTTGTGTTAAACTTTAAAAAGTTCACTATTAACCTGTCTTATGAAAAGCGTAGAGAGTTATCTTAAGGCTACTCTCAAGAAAAAGAAAGCATTGCTCTTTGTTCTCATAGATTCGGAGATATCCGAGATAAAATCAACTGTAAAACTTGCAAAAGATGTTGAGAAGATCGGTGCTGCTGCAATCCTTGTTGGGGGTTCATCTGCTACAGATCAACTTGGTATGGCCGAAGTTGTTAAAAATTTAAAAAAATCAATAAAGATTCCAATCATACTTTTCCCTGGTAATGTTACTGGTGTTGTCCCAAATGCTGACGCAATCTTGTTTAGCTCACTTTTGAATTCTGAGAACCCCTACTACATCTCCCAAGCTCAGGCACTTGGAGCCCCCAACGTTCTCAAATTTGGTTTGGAACCACTACCAACGGCCTATATTGTGATAGGTGAAGGAACATCAGCCTGGTTTGTAGGTTCAGTGAGGAGTATCCCATTTGACAAGGCAAACATTGCTGCCATGTACTCTCTCTCAGCACAATTCCTTGGAATGAGATTTGTCTATCTTGAAGCAGGCTCTGGTGCATCCTCTCATGTTAAACCAGAGATGGTACGGGCAGTGCGAAAGGTCTTCAAAGGCTTTTTGATCGTGGGGGGTGGTATACGAAACTCTCAGACTGCTGGTGAGCTTGTAAAAGCAGGTGCTGATGCCATTGTTATAGGCACCCTTGCAGAAAAGGGAGGCAGCAAAGTCCTAAACGATATTGTAAAAACTATCCAGAGTGTAAAGAAGTAACATGTCTGAAAATGTGGTGTTACGTTTACGTGAAATCCCAATGCCTGATTATTATGTTGACTATTATACTAAAATCTCAAACACTGTCTTTTCTATCTTTGAAAAATCTGCAGCTGCAAAATCTACCTTACACGACTCATCTGTAATGGTGGAACCAAAGATTGCCTTTGACCTTGCAGACCGCGTCTCAAAAATGCATGAGATAGATGTAACTGAACGCCTCAGAGCACTAATACAAACTACTACAAAAGAACTTGCTGCCTTGACCCTTGCAGAGGAAATTGCTCTTGGCAAATACACTGATTCAGATTCGTCACTAGAAGAGAAGTTAGACATGGCAGTAAGAGTGGCTCTTGCCATAGTTACAGAAGGAGTTACCATAGCCCCATTGCAAGGGATTCACGAAGTAAAAATAAAACAAAATCGTGATGGTTCTGATTACCTATCTATCTCCTTTGCAGGACCAATAAGGTCGGCTGGTGGCACAGAAGCAGCATCTACAATGCTAATTGCAGATCATGTTAGAAAGATAGCAGGTCTGAAAAGATATCAAGCAAACTCATTTGATGATGAGACGGGTAGGTTTGTTGAAGAATTAAGACTATATGAAAGGGAGGCGGGTAACTTTCAATATCATGTTCCAGACGAAGACATTGTTTCTGTAATATCAAACCTTCCAGTTGAACTGGACGGTGTTGATACTGATCCTATTGAAATTGTTAGTCATAGAAACATGACTCGAATTGGTACAGACAGAGTGAGAGGAGGAGCATTAAGAGTCCTAAACGATGGCTTGATTGGCAAATCCAGAAAATTACTAAAACTCATTGATTTGTATAAATTAGATGGTTGGGGTTGGTTAAAGGATCTCAAGGGGGCAATCCAAACTGGTGATGAGGATGCTGCAGCCCATAGGATGAGAGAAGTCATAACCGGCAGATCCGTGCTTTCAATGCCAAAAAAACTTGGTGGATTTAGACTACGATATGGCAGAGCTTGTAACACTGGTTTTGCATCAATTGGGATTCATCCTGTTGTTGCCGAAATTCTAGATCATACCATAGCTGTTGGTACACAAATCAAACTTGATACCCCAGGCAAAGCTTCAACCATTGCCTTTGTAGACTCGGTTGACACACCGATCGTAAGACTTGCAAATGGAAACGTTGTAAAAATCAAAAACACTGCACATGGAATCAGTCTAAAAAAACAGATTGAAAAAATACTCCATCTTGGTGACATTCTGATTAGTTATGGAGATTTTTTGGAAAACAATGCAGAGCTTATACCAACTGGTTATGTAGAAGAATACTGGGCAGCAGAACTAGAAGAAAAACTCAGAAAATACGAGTCAGAAGACACACAATTACAGCAATTTCTCTCAAAGACCCCAAGCTTAGACGAGGCAATCAAACTCTCCTTGGATTTTGATATTCCACTTCACCCTCACTACCTTTACTTTTGGGAGCAGCTATCACCTGAGGAGTTTGAGAAGTTACTACGCCCTCAAAGCGCAGAACCAGAATTAATAACTTACCAAAAAAATGGTAAACAAATACTAGAAAAACTTGGCGTCCCCCACGAAGTTTCTGGGGAATCTGTTTTACTAAAATCCACAGAAGCTAGAGTTTTCTATTATCTATTATTTAGAAAACTAATCCAGTTTGATGGATTACTTACTGTGCCCCAGATGATCACACAAACCACTAAAATCAAAATTCGGGATAAATTTTCCACAGCAATCGGAGTCAGAGTAGGAAGACCAGAAAAAGCTGCTGAAAGGAAAATGAAACCACCAGTACACACACTCTTTCCTGTAGGCAGTAAGGGAGGCGCATCACGTGATTTGATCAAAGCTTCAAAACAACCCAACTTTTACTGTAACATCAGTAACAGAATATGCAAAAACTGTAACGAGCCATCTATTGGAATAGCGTGCTCAAAATGTGGTAACAAGACATCAGTAATTTTCATTTGCCCTAATTGTAGAGCAGAACTTGATTCTGATTTTTGTGGTAAATGCAAGAAAAAAGGAGCCTTGCATGGCTACAAGGCTTTTCCTCTTAAAGAGCAAATGCTTCTGTCTCAGGAAAAGACAGG
>JAHEYD010000011.1 GCA_023251795.1 Nitrosotalea sp.
TCCATGGTCATCATTTTTGCCTCTAAGTTTTTCGGCTGGCATCTCATTTAACAGTCAGGCAGAATTCCTCAGTAAAACTTAAGTATTTTTTATCGGATGATTCGATCTACTTTTAATAGATTATTACTTGATAATATCTTTGAAAATACAAAAAAGTAGAAAAGCTGCGTAATTGTTTTATAAAATGAAATTTTTATTTTAATAGAGAGACGACGTAATGTATGCCATAGCGGATAAAAAGCAGCAAGATATGAACAAAGAAAAACACGTCCATAGATGGTGTGTTGCTTCAGATCACTGGCAATGTGAGATTTGTGGAAAAACGTTCGGATTAACATAAAGTATTACATCATTTATCTTATAATCATGACGTGACATCTTGCATGATGCATTACATTAAGTGAAACACTTGCAAGTAACAATTCCTTGAAATGGTTGTTGTCATCTTTTTGTTAGAAAAGTAGCTTTTGATAGTGAAGCTTATATTTTTAAAAACAAATTCATTCGCAATTGAAAACTGCCTTAGAATCCACAAAAGATGAGAACCGGTGGTTTGACATTGCCGATAATGAATATGCGACAAAGACATTACGCGCTTTAGGAGATGATGTTAAAAGGAAGATCCTCAACTCATTTATCGATACACCAAGGACAATAAACGAAGTACTCAGAATGAATTGTATCTCACATACATCCGGTTATAGAAAAGCAAAGTCATTAATCGACGATGGTTTGCTTGTATCAACAAACATTTCTCAAACTGAACGAGGAAAATCTGTAAACACATACATCCCAATATTCAAGAATCTCATCATTAGGATAGTGAAAGACAAAGTCATTGTAAAAGTTCAATTCAACCACACAGTAAGAAATAGAGATTTGCTGCCACCATTAATTGATAAGCTTGAAGTAGCAAACAAGATACGCCTCTCATTATGAGTTGTATAGATACGCTGAGTTTAGTCCACAGTTTTATAAAGACGCAATCCTGTAATTATCAAGTAATTTTCCAATATTACATACTGGCCTTATTCTAACAAAGAATGCTTTAGAACACGGATGAGCTGCTACCCACAAAGATTGAAGAGTCGCATTGAAGAAATCAAACTAGAGATTTCTGATCAGGATACTTTGCAATAAGAAAAAACTTGCAAATATAATGATTAGAACAATTTCATTTTGTTAAACTTTCAAATGCTTCTCTAAAAACAATATAGTGTTTTGCCAAGCATCTTTTGTCTCTTGTGGAGCATAGTTTGCTCCAGAAGGATTTGCAAAGGCGTGACCTACATCTGGGTATATGTATATTTCATTTTCTATGCCAAGATCATTTAATATAGATTCAAACTCGTTTACGGTTTCAACTGTGATGGACTGGTCTTTTCCTCCGAAGATTCCCAAAACAGGCCAGTTAATCATAGATAGACGGTCTTGATCTGTAACTGGCTGACCGTAGTAAATTATAGTAGCATCAAGCTCGTTTCCACTTAATGCATAGTTTAGTGACTGCGTCCCTCCAAAACACCATCCAATTGTAGCTAATCTTTCTATTCCATAGTTTGTTCTTAGAAATTCTGCTACGGCTTCGATGTTGGAGATTCCTTTTTCAGCATCAAAGCTAGTCATCAGTTGCCTTGCACCATCAGGAGTTGTTGCTACCTGACCTGCATACAAGTCTGCTGCAAAGACGGTGTATCCATGAGAAGCAAGATTTCTTGCCATGTCTTTGATGTTGTCGTTTAGGCCCCACCACTCATGTATAAGTATTACACCAGGAAAACTTCCAGACTCTGATGGTCTTGCAAGAAATCCTGTTGAATTGTTATAGCTTATTGTGTCAGTTGTTATTTGATATTTCCCTAGCTCAAAAATGTCAGAATTTTTTGGTTCGTCTTTGACATATTCAGGTAAGACGTGTACTGCCCATCCCCTCTCAATTAATTTTGCTACACTGTCAGGTTTGACACAAGCTGGTTTACCATTAGTTTTTTTCATAATTAGTTGCAGGTCAGCTGAGCATACAATTTTGTCAATTGCAATTCCAGATAGGTATTGTTTTAGAGGCGACATGGCAATGTGTGTATCTGAGACTACAAGTGTGATGGAATAATCTGAAAGCTGGATCTCTTTACTGCTGTATGGATAGGGCTGCACTTGAACCAGTTTTATTGTAAAGCTGTCAAAGCTTTGGGTTGTTTTTTCTTCTAGAGTTGATAGAACAAGGTTACCAAGATCTTGTGAATCTTTAATAACATTGATTGAAATTTTTGCTTCACCTTGCCATACACAGAGAGCGTCTGCAGGACATCTAGAGTCTTCCACATTCAGAATTGTTATCTCTGCACCATTTGTAAATTGAGCACTATCTCCAACTTGAATCTCAAATGGAACGTCAAGATTCTGGTATATTGTTTCAGACAAGCTGATACCAGCCCCCAAAACAGATTGCCCACTAAGTAAACTGAATATAAGTGTAAGGGTTAGCACTGTTGTGATTTTCGTGTGCAAATTATGTTTGATGTATCATTTAGAGATTACTGATAAATTGTAAATCAAAATGCGACTATTCCTAGTTTTAGATTGAAAATTAAATAACTAATAGCCGCTGCCAGACTTTCTCTTCTTTATCTCTTCGCGAGCTTGTTCCATCTTTTGCTTCATTATATCCATCTCTTCTTTTTTCTTGTCTTTCATCTCGCCCATCTGTTCTTTCATTGACTCTCTTTTTTCTTTCATCGCCTCTCTTTCCTGTCTCATTTTTTCTTTGAGTGCATCGCTTTGCTCCTTCATCTTTTCTCTCATTGCAGCAACATCTTCATGCATTTCATCCCTCATCTCTTTCATTTTTGATCTTGCATCACTTATTGCCATTTTCATAGCATCTCTGTTTTCTTTGAACAACTCTCTGAATGCTGTTCTACTTTCTTTGTAAGAATCTCTGATTTCCTTTAGTTTTGCTCTACAATCCTCTCGTACAGAATCTCTGTCTGCAGCAGCTGCACTAGCAATTTGTTCCCTACAATCTTTGATTGCATCTAGGGTTACTTCTCTTTGCATCTTAAAGGTAGACATTGCTAGTCGAACATAGCTTGATACTTCCTGACCTAGATTTTTAACTTCTGTACTAGTCTGATTGGCAGAAGTGGTACTGGTCTGGTTTGTCACAGGCACGGTACTGGTTTGATTTGTCATTGTGCTAGTTTGGTTGGTTGATGTTGTGCTTGTTTGATTGGTTGATACGGAACTGGTCTGGTTTGTCATTGTGCTTGTCGCGTTCATTGAGCTAGTTTGGTTTGTAGTGCTGGTTTGATTTGTTTGTGCAAATGAAAATCCAGCGGGCGTCATAAACGCAGCAGCTAAAAGTAAAACAGAAAACAGTATGCTTTGTGTTCGCACAACTCTTGCCATCATTATCGTCTATTTATTTATATTGTTCAACACATGAGAGAGGCGCTGATTTGGACATATTATGCTTTTTCAAACATGGATTTGCAAAACAGCTAAATTCTGGATCAACACGTGAATAAAAATTCGGTATCCGCTTTATTGCATTATGTGTTTGTAAATAAAATAAAGAAAGGAAGGGATTCTATTTTTTCCCATTTTTTTTCTGTTCAAGACTTTTCAAAGCTTCTGAGATTTTCTCTGCTTTCTGATCTTGTAACATCTTGTCGTAAGTTGGATTGCCTAAGGCAAAACCCCTACAGTCAAATTCTATCCTATCAAGATACACAAATTTTGTTTTTGCGTTGTAGGTTTCTTCTTTGTCATATTCTGTGTAAACATTATAGTTTTTTATTTGACAGTCACCATAGCTAAATTGCCTGAATGGTTGATCTCCATGTTGGAATATTACATCTACATCAAATTCAGAATAGTCAAGATTTCCAATTGTTCCTTGTATAAATGTCGTGTCTATAGCGTGGTAGAGCATTGGCCTATCCCAACCTATTACCCCTTCGAGTTTGAAAGCAAGTGGTTTTGTACGATCAAAGCCACTTAACATGGTATCAAAGTTTTTGAAGGTGTTTATGTATTCAGTCCCTCCCCTGAAATGAAAGACTGTCCGTAGAGTTATGTCATTTACGCTGTCCGTTTCTAATTTTGGTTCATCCCCAAAAGTCTTTGTGATTTGACCTGCAGGTACCAAGAGAATGGATGCAATGAAGCCCATGATGACAATTCTTTGAAGATTTGTTTTCATCATAAAAAGTGATTTTAAACAATATTTAAGGAATTGTCACATAGACAATATAGTAATCTATAGTTTATCTGAACCGTGTTCTAAATTTCATAATATTCTTTTTTAACCATCCGGTATCGGTTTTGTTATTGATTATCACTTTTTTGTAAATAAGTCGAGATGTAAGATATTCCACCTACAATTACTCCAATGCTTAGCACTCCTGCAAATGTTGCAATCGGTGGAATGAACTGATCCATTATAGTTAGATTTTGATGTAGTTCTGTATTTCCTGCATTCAAAATCAAATCAAGTGCGCCAGAGCCCATCAGTCCTGCAAGGATCATCGATATCGTGGTTGCAGCGCCGCCAACATTCATTCCTATCAGATGAATCCATGCCATTACAGCTCGTACTCCGCGGATGTTTTTTTCCATGTTGATTTCAAGATGATTGTAAAAAATTGCAGTAGTTGCTATAGCAACAACAAGTATCATGTAAAAGACATAACCCAAAAAGAACCATTTTGCAGGTCCATCAAAGGACAAGGAAAGAAACTGGATTATATTTACATTTGAGGAGACCATTTGGGCTCCAACGACAGATATGGTAAGCCCTGTAATTATTGCGCCTTGGATTATTGCAGATAAGATGAACTTGTTGCCCCAGGAGCTTGTGCGTTTCATGGTATACGTTTTCTTGTTGTAGATATGGATAAACTATTTGGAAAAATCACGTAATTAAAAGTAAATAAGAACCTTAAATCAAAGGTGCCCTGATGACTGACAAAAATGTTACAATAGGACTAGTTCAGACACGTGTTTCTGAAGATGTTAAAAATAACATGCAAAATACCGTTGATAAAATAAGAGAAGCGGCAAGCAAAGGAGCAAAAATCGTTTGTTTACAGGAATTGTACCGAACCAAGTATTTTCCGACCGATGAAAGAACAGATGTTACAAAAATAGCGGAGCCGATACCTGGCGAGACCACTACAACTCTGTCAGATCTTGCAAAAGAACTAGACGTCATAATTATTGCGCCAATATTTGAAGTAGATTCTTCAGGAAAACACTACAACACAGCTGTGGTAATTGGCTCTGATGGAAACATAATGGGAAGTTATCGTAAAATGCATATCCCGCATGATCCGTTTTTTTATGAAAAAAACTATTTTGATGTAGGAGATTCTGGATATCAGGTATTTCGAGCTGGCAATTTATCCTTTGGAGTGCTAATATGCTATGATCAGTGGTTTCCTGAAGCAGCGCGAACCTTGACTTTACAAGGAGCAGACATTATCTTTTATCCATCTGCGATTGGATATCTTGAGGATGATCCGTTATCATATGAAGACTGGCACTATTCTTGGGAAAACATTCAACGCTCTCATGCTATCGCTAACGGCATACACGTTGCCTCGGTAAATAGGGTTGGAATAGAAGGCAAGATTAGATTCTGGGGCGCTTCGTTTGTCTGCGATGCGTTTGGAAGAATGATCAAAAGGGCAAGTACAGAAAATGAAGAAGTTGTTGTTGCAACACTTGACATTTCCCAGAACAAAAGAATTCAGGAGGGTTGGGGATTTTTGAGGAATCGACTTCCTGCAACTTATGGCATGATCACTTCTCGGGTTTTAAATGAAACCCCGAAGAGCATGGGATATTTCATGCCAGCAGAATGGGAAAGACATGATGCGACTTGGCTTGCTTGGCCACATGATCCTGTAACATTTCCAAATCGAATCAAAAAAGTGGAAAGTGCATATGTAAAAATGATTTTAGCTTTATCAAAAAATGAAAACATCAATCTTTTTGTTACAGACTTGAAGATGAAAGGAAGAGTAAGAAACCTTCTCAAGCAAAAAGGTATTGATCTTCACAAAATTAGATTCCACATATGGAATTATACTGATGTTTGGTTTAGAGACTATGGTCCAATTTTTGTTTTAAACAAAGAAAAAAAACAGATGGCTTTTGTACACTGGATATTCAATGCATGGGGTGAAAAATACAAAGATCTTATGCGAGATACACAGATTCCTGGTATCATAAGTGACAGATTGCAGCTAAATAATTTCAGGCCAGGCATAGTCTTAGAGGGCGGTTCTGTTGATGTAAACGGCAAAGGTACCATACTTACTACAGAGCAATGTCTGTTAAATAGTAACAGAAATCCACATCTTTCAAAAGATGAAATTGAGAAATATTTGCTAAACTATTTTGGTGCAAATAATATAATCTGGCTAAAAGGCGGTGTTGCAGGAGATGATACAGATGGCCATATTGATAATTTGGCTCGTTTTGTCAATCCAAGAACTGTCTTGTGTGCTTTTGAAGAAGACAAGACCGATGATAATCATGGCATCTTAAAAGCAAACTATGAGATTTTATTACAATCAACTGATCAGGATGGAAAGAAATTAAAAGTAATCAAAGTGCCAATGCCTCCTGTTATTCGCAGTACTGTTAGGGGTGAAAAAACACGGCTGCCTGCAAGTTATCTTAACTTTTATGTCGCAAACAATGTGGTTTTGGTTCCCATATTCAAGCACAAAAACGATCGCGTAGCATTAAAAATTATTCAGAACCAATTTCCAAGAAGAAAAGTGATAGGAATTGATTGTAGGGATCTGATTTATGGAATGGGTGCAATCCACTGCATCATGCAGCAACAGCCTTTGTTGTGAAATTAGATATACGGATCTTTTTGTATTGATATAATGATCATGTTCCATATTTGGCAATTGTAATTTATTCAATATAGAAATCAAATTGTTAAAAAATTTTGCACTAATGCTAGTTCTAGAGGAATAATGAGTTGCACAGTATAAATGAACTATAAACTATATAGATTAAACTATGGATCCAATAAAATTTGTAGATTCATTGGATGGCCAAAAGCATGTTGTACTAGTTTATGATGACTGGTCTTTTGGAAAGATGATTCAGTTTCGTTTTATAAATAACGGATTGATGAAAGGTGAAAATTGTATATATCTTACACATGGAGATCCTAGAATAATTAAAAACGAGATGGATGAGAACGAAATAGATGTAAAAGAATTTATACAAAAAGACCTACTACACATACAACAAATCTCCAGTCCAGAAAAAGATCCTAAAGGAATACTGATTGGGTATGAAAACATTGTAAAACAAGTCACTGCTGATAAAAAACCGCCATACCGGGTAGTAGGCAGAATTATGCCCGACATTGGAATTGAGGAAGCAATGTCAGTCCAAATTGCAATAGAACGCATGGCTCATGCAACTTTTGAAAATCTCAATTCGACTGTTCTTTGTACATATGATTTTAATGATATTCCATCCAAGGATTACAAGATGTGGCTTGGACGCCTTTTTTCACATCATCATGCTGCAATTGTTTCTACTCGCAGTGGGATTTCCATGGCAGATTATCTATGATGCAAATCTAGAAACATTTTATTGCAAGTAACATCTATCTTTTTCAACATTTCATGAATTTTATCAAAATCTCATTGATTATCTTGTATCATATAGAATATCATTCTAAAATACTAACTTTTTAGTATCAGGTGCAAAAAAGTACGATATTGAAAAAACAGATATCTTTCATCATTCTGCTTTCTACTGCTTGGTTGATTACTGGTGGTCTTTTAGTCAGTGCGTATGCAGAACAATATTTGATTCCAAGTTGGATTAAAAATAATGCCAAGTGGTGGTCTGGTGGACAGATTGAAGATTCTGACTTTGTGAAAGGTATCCAGTATCTCATTGAGACAGGGATAATGAAGATACCAGAAACTAAATCGTCTGTCTCTCAATCATCACAAATTCCAACGTGGATAAAAAATAATGCCGGGTGGTGGGCAGATGGTAAAATATCTGATAGTGACTTTGTATCAGGAATACAGTATTTGATTAACAATGGAATAATTCGGATCAATTCTGATTCTGCAAATGAACCAGAGTCTACACAAAGACTAAGCATTACATTAGAAGGTAAAAATGTGGTCCAACTTGGTGGCAAACAATACATCACTGTTAAAGTCACAGATGGAAAAAAACTTGTAACTGATGCTGCTGTATCAGCCAGGGTAACATACTCTTATGGTGATACTATCAAAACCTTTGATGGGGTAAGCAATTATTATGGTGAATTTCGTTTTTCATGGAATATTGAAGGATACACTCCTGGAACATATACTGTATTTTTGGATGTAAGTAAATCAGGATATACTTCTGCTAATGGCCTATTCTCATTCACAGTCAAAGATATAGCATAAAACCATCCCAGCCCATGTGTGGCATGCTTGAAAGTGGAATCCAAAATGCCGCCATAAATGCGACTTCAATACCACTAATTATTATTCCAAGCCAGAGACAGTTTTTTGCCAATTTTGGATCATCGTCTCGTATAACAAAGTATGCAATTACACCACCTATTATATGAAAAAATATAGGAAGCAAAAACCACCATTTGCTTCTTGCCTTTGTTGTATGAGGAATATTTGTTTCACCTAGCTGTTTTCCGCATTTGGGGCAAAAACTACTTTCAGACGGCACTTCATTTCCGCACGAAGAGCAAAATGTCATTACTATACTTTTTTGAACTGTAATAAAAATCAAGATTTCGTCAAAGTTTATCGCTATCTTTTGGTTTTTTGCTCAAGACGGGCTCCAATGGTTCAACCTTTCATACTGAATATTTTAGAAGATTGTTTTTCTCGGCATAACTAAAATCATATACCTTAACATACCTTGTTTTATTTTCCCATAAATTCTTAAAATCTTCAACCTTTGTTTCAACTCTTGATTTGTCATCCCAGGAGGTAAAGACATCAATTGATTCAAAGTTTCTATTTTGGTTGGAAAACGTTTCATTTGCTGTTCCGCTAAAAGCCACCATGTTATTTTCTGAATCTTTGAAAACACCTATGTTTTCTGAAAACGTTACACAGATATCAGTGTCAGGAATTGCTATTTTAATTTCTAAATTTTTATTATGTATGATTTTTCTTAAAATCTCAATATTTTTACCATCAACTATAGCATGATTAGTTGTACTTTTTTCCTTACTTTCATCATGAAATGCTTTTGATAGAAGAGATAGATCATCTGGTCTGAACCTATGACTAGTTATGATTCTGATCCTTGCGTTGTTATTCGCAAAGTTTGTAAAACCAGCCCAAAGAGTACTGATGCTTTTTGCTGTAACATATTGTATGGCCCTATCGAATTGGATACAGTTACTAAGGCAGGGAACAAAAAATTCTGAAACTAAATCGTTTCTATCCGATCTGTACTCTTGCTTTAAGTGTAAACTTTGCAGGCTCAACGACAGAAAAAACCTTTGCTTGTTATTTAAAGTTGAGAAATAAGATCGTGATTATGTATGATTCCAGTTTATTCACAATATCATAGCTTGATATGATCAAATAATCATCTTGGTCATATTTGGACCCACTTTTGAAGGAAAGTTATTTTTTGCGTTGTTTTATTCTAATAATTACAATTATTGAAAGTTGTAAAGATTTCTTTTAAAAAAAGTCATCACAATCCGCCACCTGGAATTTCACTTAGCTCAATGTCATATCCGCTAGGGTCACTAATGTAAATTGACCGTGATTTTTCAAATTGGACAGGACCATCGTAGAAGACTTTGACACCTAATGATTTGCACTTTTCCATTATCTCATCAAAATTTTCTATATTAAATCCAAAATGAGCAATTCCACCTTCAGGTGACATTTGAGGATCCTCGTAAAGACAGAGTTTGACGTGATCATTTCCAATAATTTTTGATTTGTGTTCTGGCTGTTCTTTTTTTACTTCAAATCCAAAAAGATTCTTGTAAAATTCTACACTTTCTTCTAGGTTTTTGACAGTCATGTTGACATGATCCATTGAAGATACCTTTAATGTTCTTGACAAATTAGTTACCAAATGACCAAGCGGAGAAAAACTTTGGAGTAATCTCAAGTACTGCTTCGTTTCCTTGTCGTATCTCATTGATAATCCATCTACCAATGTCATTTTCTAAACTTCCCATGTACTTTGTAATGATCTTCTCCGCGATTTTAATATTGGAGTTAATATCATCAAGTGATTTTATGTTACCTTTTCCTTTCACACCCTTGTATGGAAACGATTCATCATCGATGGAAAAATAGACAGTCTTTTGTCGTAACGCATTGTTGGCTTTTTTTGATTTTTTTGGTGTTACGATGTAGAGCTTGTCATTTTCAAAGATATACCATATTGGGTGGATGTTTGGTTCTCCCTTTTCATCTATTGTTCCTAACTGTAGGTTTAGTCTAGATTTTCCAAGAAATTCCCTTACTTGTTGTTCGGTCAGCAGTTGGCCAAGACCTGGAATTGCGTTAATTATCTTCATGATGAAAATAACCCACTCTGGCTTAAAACAATTTATTCACTAGGTCACTGATTAGCGGTTCTGATTTGCATCTTAGTTACATGTAGACAAAAAGTCTTATGAATTTAGAGATTGTTGAAAAATTGTAACAAGGATTATTTACCAAGTTTTCTAAAAAAAAATTTAGGGATGAATTACGTCAACATATCCAGTTTTTGCGTTGTACAAAGAACCCCATGAAGAACTGCCAAGATCCATTGTGACATCTCCACTTATTGTACCTGTTGCAGTTGCTTGTCTGTAAAATGAGACATAGTTTCCATTGTACATATAGTCACCAGATCGGTAGTGGTAGCTGCTCTTTCCTGATGAGTAATCACCTTCTCCTGTCCAGTCAATGTTTACGGTTATGGTGTGATCAGATTCTGTAAGATAGTTCTGACCTGTTAGTGTTGCATCAAGTGTTGCACCATCCAGTCTTCCCTGTGTTTGAAAGTTTTCAGATGTGATTGTTCCGTATCCAAAGTACTCTTGAATTGGAACATACTCGTTCCAGCAATACTGCTCTCCATCATACTCGTAACAAACCTCGTCACCTAGCTTGTACTGGTATATTCCAACATATAATACAGAGTCAGTGAAAGTATCTGATTTTTGTCTTGACGCTGAATCTGTTGCAAAGATGTAGACGTTGGTATATACTTCGTCTTGTTCAAAATACCAAGCTGCGTCGGCAGATTGCCCTTTGTATCTTATGTTTGTTGTCTGTGCATCAGCAAACGAGATTGTGTTTGCAATAAGCAGGACAGATGCAAAAAGAGATATTGCTGCGTATCTTGTTATCTGTTTTGTCATTAACATCTAAGAAATTTCAAGTCTTTATGACAATGAGATAATAAATGATGACTTGGACTAGCTCAAATTTTGACACATGAACATCAATAGACCAAAAAATGCCAGATTGGTTGAGATTGCTGATAAATTATAATTAAATTTTACAAAAAGTGATTTGAACTAAAATTTTTGATTACTTTTCATCGTCTTCTTTAAAATCAGTCAAGTCTGGTTGAATTTCTGTAAACGGATCAGAAACAGCTTGAGATTCTTTTCTTCTTTTAATATACAAGCTAATTGCAGCCGCTGTCATTCCTCCAAATAAAAAGACGCCTGTTACAATCCACTCTACATTCATAGCGATTTGAACTTCTTCATTGCCTCTTTTGCAAGTTTTTCTAAATCATCTGTTGTGATTTTGGTAGGATCATCAGATGCCAAAGCCTTGTTGTAATCATCTTCTGTGGTTTTCATTTTCTTTTTTTCTTCCATGATATCATAATTAATCATCCCAATAATAAAAGATCATGCATAGACAATAAACGACAAACATCTAGTCTGGTAGAAAATGATTCAAAAACTGAGTGAACTTGCAAAAAGGCAGATAAAATCAGAGAAATTTTTGCTTGTAGGAAAAGATAAGATAGAATTTTAAAATTCTAAATCTCCATTTTTATATCATAACATGATTTCTGATTAAACAGCTTGTGCCTCGATTCCACATAAAGAACACTTTTCAAGAAATATGTTTACTGGCTTCCAGGCATGCTTTCCAGTTTCAGATTTTGAACATTTTGTTTTAATTTTTTTCATTTTGAGAAATAACACAGAAATATGATATATTATGAGGGAAGTAATGAAATAGAAATACAAGTTTTCAAAGGACAAACAGTCAAAATCGAATGATCTACTATTACTGTTTACGTTAATGAAAATTAAACTCGAATTATCCGCTGTTCAACCAGATACTGAATTCCTTTCACAAAATCAGTATCTGAGATCTGTCCTTGGGACCACCACTTTGCGTTAATTTTAAACCATTCTGGAACATTTCTTTGTGTAGCTATAGACGATTTTGGTTTGAGATCTTGTATCTCTATTGTTCCTTGCTTTATCATGTACTCTATACTGTTTGTAAAATCAGATTCTCCGATTAACCCTTCAGAAAACCATTTTGCATATTTTCTAACCCAGTCTGGAATTTTTAGTGAATTGACCCCAGCCTCTGATTGAGTTTGAGAATCCAATCGTGGGACAGAGCCAGGTTGAGCTGTTCCTGTTTCATCACCCTTATCAACTACATCAAAAAACACATCCGCGTTTTTATCATGATTTTCCATGTAGTATGCTTCTATGCGGTATGTACCTTTTTGAGAATTTGAATCAAACTGTATGATTGTCTCAAAGTGCCCATTTCTTGTAGGAGTGATTTTCAGTACATATGTAGTTGAATCAGGGTTGAATACCACCAGATAAACTGGGATTCCTCTAAGAAAAATTCCTTCTGAAACATCCCCTGCAATCGTGAGAGTTTCTTTCTTGTATCTTTCTACTTGTAAAACATCGTGGCTTAGCTCAATACTATCAAATGGAAATACTGGAATTACTTCGGGTTTTCGTGGAATAGGTTGTGGAATTGGGGATGGGGTGGAAGGCGGGGGTGCTGGTTTTGGTGAGAACGCGTAAAAACCATCTGTTCCATAAATTGCACGTACTTTTTCGACGTCATTATTTGTTATTTTTTGCAGGCTTGGATTAAAATGAAGTGTAGGAATCATCACAGATGGAGGCGGGTCCGTAGTAAACCACTTTTTGTTTACTTCATTATCATCTGAGATATAATGATCTAAACTGATTGTATGTCCTATTTCATGAAGTAAGATGGTAAAAATTTGATCGTTTGATCTGTATGAACTTTCATCATAACATTGTATCTTACTTCCGCTGCTCGTAGGACACAAAGTCGGTGTAAGGTAAAATATCTCAACTACATTAGGAGGATATTTGAATAGTCCTGCTATCTCAAATTTAAATTCAGTCTCATCAGGATATGGCTTGAAAACAATAGGAATGTCGCAGTTTGAAGATTGGTACTCCTCTTCTGATGTTACTTGGACGTAGTCCATTTCCCAAATAGATGTGTTAAAAGTTTCTGAGGATTGAAGGCTGTCCTTCCAATCACTGACTGCAACTTTTGCCATACTCAACCAATTTTCTTTCTGTGTCGATGATACGCTTGAATCATTGATATCAATACCACAGTATGTAGGAGGTGCCTCGAGTCTGAAGGAATTGCTTGGAAACGAGATTTCCAAAGAGGATGCTTCTTTTGCATTTAAAAAGGATAAAGCGAATATGGCCAGAATGCAAATTATGATAAATGTTCTTGGAATTTCCAATTCATACCATAAAATATTGGACCAAAATAAACATCTTGTGTAATCAAAATTAAACTGGACATAAAATTACTAGCCAATATAAATAAAGTTTCAAAAAGACTCCTTGCCTTTGTTATCTTCCAAAAAAATGTCTGATTTGTAACTTGAAATTTATCTTTTCCAAAATCGGAATAATTGTTAAATATTATGCAAATTGCGTGGTTACATGGACAAAGTAATCCATTTTGAGATCCCAACAGACGATGTAAAGCGCGCGCAGGATTTTTACAAAAATATCTTTGGTTGGAAGATAGTCGAAGTGCCTGGAATGGACTATTATTTTGTAACTACAGTAGAGGCTGATCAAAACATGGTTCCAAAAGAGCCAGGCGCCATAAATGGAGGCATGCTAAAGCGCAGTGTACCAGGTGAACAGCCAATAATTGTGATTCAGGTCACATCAATTGACGAGCATCTCAAAAAGATATCAAATAACGGAGGCAAACTCATTTTGCCAAAGATGGCAGTTGGCAGCTTTGGATTTTATGCAAGGGTTGCAGATACGGAGGGAAATGTAATTGGATTGTGGGAAACCCCACATCATTGATTTCTTGCTAGATTGTAAATAATTGATTTGTAAAAAATTAATGCCATGTTCTTAGCATCTAGGGCAGTTTTTAGCAATGCTTTTCTTTGCAGATTTATTCATTATAAAATGAAATAGGATCAAAGGCAAGAAGACTGCAGCTGAAATAACTGCAAGTATTGGTTTGTTTAAAAACAAAAGATATCCTGTCACGCCAATAGCAGTCATGAGCTCAATGTAAGTGCATGTGCACAACAAGAGAAACTTTTCTTTCATGGCATCACCACATCAGAATAATATTAAACTAATTTTCCAGATCATATCCAGATTGACAGTACTAGTCTGCCAAGATTATTCTTTTTCTAACTTTAATGCACAAGAATTTATGCAGTATCTCATTCCTGTAGGTCCTGGTCCGTCATCAAATACATGCCCAAGATGAGCTCCGCACTTGTCGCATGTGACTTCGATTCTTTGCATGAAATGACTGTTGTCGGCATGATCTGATATGGATTCGCCAATTGGTTTTGTAAAGCTTGGCCATCCTGTACCAGAGTCAAACTTGTCGTCAGACTTGAATAACATATTACCACAGCAGACGCACTTGTACACGCCTTTGTCCTTTGTGTTCACATATTGCCCAGTAAATGCCATCTCAGTTCCTTTTTTCCGTGTTACATTGTATTGTTCATCGGTAAGATGTTTTTTCCATTCGTCATCACTTTTTAAGACTTTCATAAATTCAATCCCACCTTACTCTGTGTGGGGCAGCGTATAGCAGCTACCGCCACCTATTTTCATGTAGTACTTTTGATGATACTCTTCAGCTTTGTAAAATGTCGATGTTGGAATGACATCAGTGACAATTTCGTTTTTGAATTTGCCAGACTTTTGTAAAGCTTCCTTTGACTTGAGAGCAATTGCTTCCTGTTCTGGTGTATGAAATGCAATCATGGAGCGGTACTGTGAGCCTACATCTGGTCCTTGTCTGTTGAGCGTGGTTGGATCATGAATAGACCAGAATACATCAAGCAGTCTTTCATATGAAACTACAGCTGGATCGAATTCTATCTGGACAGCTTCTGCGTGTCCTGTTTTGTGTGAGCAAACATCATGGTACGTTGGGTTCTTTGATGTACCCCCAGTATATCCTACCATGGTAGACTTGACTCCCATTATAGGCCTGAAGGCTTCTTCTACACCCCAAAAACAACCTGCCGCAAATGTCGCCAATTGGGAATTATTTTTGTTCATGGTATCAGTTATGCTTCTCTGTATAATTAGATTGTTCCAGATTAATTCCAAATTAGCTTGAAGATCAAAGACAACGTGGTGATCATAAAACAGTCAGATGTCACTAAACCATATGAAACCTGATCGAAATTAGTTTTTCGTGGACTGTTGCTGTTCAAGCTCGTATAGTTTTTCAATTCTTTTAAACGTCAGCGGATGGGTTCTAAAAATTTCACCAAACTTGCTGTAGCTGCTTTTTCTTTCCCAGTCCATTGCTTTTTCTATCTCCTCTTCTGAAATTTTCTGGTCTTCATAATATGAAGCGAATTTAGAGACCTCGTAACTTGATGCAACCGGATCAACTGCATAAAACGACCGCAGTGTCGAACTCTGTGCTTCCCGTTTTTGTAGGCTCAGTCCATAGGTTATTTTTGCCAACCCATTTGCAAGAAAAGTTGGTCTTACTTGATGCCCTGCAAAATTGTCTGCATAATACTCTCGAAGCCTTGAAAAATACAAGATGAGAAGATTTGTAATAAAGTAAACAGCAAATGCACCTATTCCTATAAGAACTGCAGCGCCTCCCTGGTTTCTTGACCTATTAAACATGGTAGACATTGCGATAAAATATGCAATTGTTGGAATCACAGAAACAACTGTCATTACAACCATGTCGTTGTGTTTGATGTGGCCTATCTCATGTGCAATTACTCCCTTTACCTCATCAGGGTTTAGTGTGATTAGCAGGCCGCGTGTTAAAGTAAGTGTGGCAGACTTGTTTGTCCTCCCAAAAACAAATGCATTTGGCATACCCATGTTTGCGACTGTTATTTTTGGCACCCTTACATTGTTTTTGAAACAAATATCTTGCACTGCCTGTTCTATCCAAGGAAATTCGTCTTTTTCCAGCGGCCTCATGTTTGTACTCCAGCGAACAATGACAGGACCTATTGCCCACTGGAAAAGACCCAAGAGAATTGCCATTCCAACCGTTCCGTAAATTCCAATGTTAAAATAAAATGCCAGACCCGCAAGTAAAGCAAAAAGCAAGCCAAATACTAGGATCATCGTAAGGCTCATCGATGCTACTAGTTTTCCGATCATCAGACAAATTTCTTTATATCTTGAATATAATTTGTTCGAGGAAGTATTCTGACAAAATTTTATTGTTATTTCATTTTATCTAGGTGTTGTTGGTTTTCCAAAGACTTGCTCTAGTGTTCTTGGTTTTCCATCTTTGAAAACAGTTTCACAGCAGTACTTCATAGAAAATGCAGCCATTTGCATAAGTATTGACTTTAACGCTTCACCCTTTTCTGTCAAAGTGTATTCTATTCGAATCGGGGTTTCGGCATAGATCTTTCTTTTTATCAGTCTATTTTTTTCCATTTCTCTTAGCCGGACAGAAAGTGTTTTTGGGTTTATTCCCTCAACAGATTCAAGAAATTGGCTAAACCTAGTTTGATTTAGAAGCATCATGTTTCTAAGTATGTGTACTGTGAATTTTTTTCCAACTATTTTGAAAGTGTTATCAACTGGACAACATTTCATTTGATCTGAGATTGTTTTTAGCTCTTGTTGCTTCAACTTACTAAACCAACACCTACTTTCTGTATGGTTACTTTCCAATTTATATACTTACCTTTCTATAGTTAGTATAAGAAAGTAATATGGAATGCACAACTGAAACATGCAACATAGAAAAAAATGCAACATGTCAATGCGGTTCTGAGACTTCACAAGATTGTCCATGCTGCAGTGCCATTGATCCCGTACAACACGCACTGGCGATGTGGCACACGGCATTCTTTGATGCAATGCATGAAGCACAGGTTGAACGACTAAAAAAGAGAATAGACTCTACATTTGGACCTACAATGGACAAAGTAGCAGATGCTGCCATAGAATCATTTGGCAAGATCTGGCAATCAATGCTTTTGCAATCAGAAGGAAAAAAAGAACTGGAATCCAAGTTGCAGAAGATTTTTTCTGAAACAAGTAGGAGGTAATACAATTTTACTCCCCCAACCTCCTACTCCCTTTTTTCTTAAATAGGATACAATAGAGATTTGTTTTTGTAATTTATTGGAATCTAAATTGTAACAATCACATCAAGTTTCATATTTTCAAAAAAATAGTGAACTTCAAAGACATACAACATGTTTTTTAATCTACACTGGCGGTTTTTGAATCAAGACTTTCAATTCTTCCAAGCCAAAATCGTTTTCTGTCTGCGTTGAGATTCACTTGTCACTCAATAGTTTTTATTTAAAAAATACACTTTAAGAAATTTACTATTCTTTCTTATCTTTCGTAGCCTGTTTTTCTTCTTTCATTTGTTCCTGGATAGCTTGTCTTTGTTCTTTCATCTTCTCTTTCATTTCTTTAATTTCATCAATATGCTTCATTGCCTTTTCTTTTTGTTCCTCAGAAACTCCGTGGCCTTTTGCTTCGTTTATTAGAATCTTCATACTATCTCTATACTGTTTGAAGAGTTGCCTGTACTCTTCCCTTTGAGCCTTGTACTTTTCTCTAATCTCCTTTAGTTTTTCCTTACAAGCTTCTTGTGCATCTTTTCTATCTTCATCGTTATCGGCGTTTCTTACATCTGCACGACAGTCTTTGATAGCCTCAATTGTCTCTGCTCTTTGTTGTTTAAAGTCTGCATTAGGCTCGCGTACAAATTCTGAAACATACTGCCCAAAGTTACCTATGTTTGCTGTGGAACTACCTGTGGAACCAGTAGCACCAGTTCCTCCAGTTCCACCTGTACCACCGTCACATGCGCCTATAGTATCTCCATGAGCTAGATGTGCATCAAGTGCTGATTCACTAATCGTAATTGTATGTGGGTTGTCTGTGTTACCTGGTGGTATATGGCAAATCGTCACTTTTTCGTCTTGACTAGAACTAGTTGATTCTGTGGAATTAGTAGAGTTTGTTTCGGCAAATACAAATCCTGCGGAATTGACAAGTGCGCCTGTTAGAAGAACCGTAAGAAGCAAAATGCCTTTTTCTTTCACGAACTAAATCTAACATTGATCGACTTAAGCGTTAAGGAGAATTTATGAGAAGTAATTCTTTATGACATGCACAGAGATATCTACATGGCTAAATTTATCTTAAAAATCTGGCACAGATCCATTCATAATTTGACTCAATACTTTCACAAGTCGGAATCCACAGATTCGAGTACCATAAGACTCAGATACTTTTCTGTAATAATTTGTATCCGATTAATCTAAAAAATAAAAATCATCGTTAAGTTTTATTGTTTTTATATTTTTTATCAAAAATATTAAGTTAAATTGAAATTTAATCAAAGGTTATAATCTGTACAAACTAATTATGTATGACAAAAAATGTCACAACAACAAAAACAAAAAAGAATTGTCTTGACTACGGTAATAATTGGAGTCATTGCTGCAATTGTAGTTGGCGCGTACTTTGTTTCAGCCCAAACCACGCTGACCAAAATTCCTGTCACGCAAGAAGAACAAGAAAGATACGATGCGATAGGCGTAGCCGAAAAATACATAGTGATCAGTCCTACATTTGCATTTGATGGACTCCTAGAGACACTTGATGTAGTGGATGTTTCTATTATGGAGTCCTATCCTGTACAATACCGAATCAAAGTAGCCTTTGATTCTTCTCATGGTGGATTTGGAAACAGAGAAGGTCAGATTCTAACTCAGGTCATCACTCCTCATACAGTAGATATCATAGTGTCAGAGGGAGAGGTACTCTCTGCAGTAACTGATGGACAATGGGATGAGATGAACCACCAATATGTCCTAAAAAAGCTTGGATCAGACAATGACGGTCTTGGGATGCATGTGGCAAAAGTTCATGATTATGCTTCATTTATTGAAGCGCTTGAAGAACTAGGCATCCAAGTACAGCTAGTCGAAGAACTTGAAGACTCTTCATTTGGAGTCCCGACCAAAGTAGTCTCTATTAATGGAGAGACTGTTCAAGTCTTTGAGTTTCCAACTGCAACAGATGCTCATGATGCAAGTCTTTTAGTTTCTAAAGACGGAACAGAGATTGGCACAAGTATGATCAGATGGATTGATACTCCGCATTTTTACACACAAGACAAGATAATTGTCCTATATGTAGGACACACCACAAATACAATGAATCTGCTTGATTCACTTCTTGACAAACAGTTTGCAGGAATGTGAAAAAAGCATTCATTTTTTATTTTTTAAGCTATCCTTGGTGAGCCTTAGTACGTTCTTTTTCGGCAAGAATCAGCTCTTTTATCTTTTCATATTTATCGCATCCATAACATGAAGCATCTCCGTCATTTTCATATCTGGGCAATTTCCCATACTTGTCAAAATACGATTGTAATTCTGTATCTGTGAATCCATATTTTATGTTAAGTTCCATAACATACTGTATCATTTCAACTCTTGACATGGCTGCGTATTTGTTAAATTCTTCCCTTGCCTCTGCCATTGTTCCACCATTATCCAAAACTGCTTTTTTTGCTAGGCTTGCAATTTTTACTCTCTCGTTCATGTTGTTAAATTGATCCCAGAATATATCATGATGAGTTGCGTTGATATTATTTGAAAGAAATCTAGCATACGAATTTGTTGGAGTAAAACCTTCATAGTCTTTATTCATCCTAGCAAGATCTTTTTCCAATGCTTCTTTTGCAATTTTTCTGTTCTCTTCAATAATTTTTTGTTGTTCTGTTAGCTGCTTTTGTTTTTGCTGCATCTGTTCCATTCGTTGCTTTGCAATCTCTATATTTTTTAGAATCTTTTGAGCCATGGAGTTGTTTTTTATTTCATCGCCAGCAATGGTTGTAAAATTATAAGATTTTTTACTCTCATCTGATTCTTGTGCCCAGGCTGAAAATTTTGAATCTTGGCTAGCCCATAACATAGCAGACAAGGCTATGACAACAACTGTATACTGAATTCCTAGTTTTATTCGAGAATTCACTAGACCGTTTAAACAGTAAAGGGAAAATAAGTGTTAGCTTACTAAGCGAACAACAAAAAGACCAAGAATGAATCCAGGGCTCTAATCTAGTTGGAATTACCATCATGTGGTAGGTTAGTTCTTGTCTTTGAAAGACCAATTTTTACATCAACATTTTCTAGAAAGCCAGAAAGAAAAGATACGGTCTCATTTTTCTCATCAAGATCAATAGTCATCCTAAACGTATCTCCAACTTTTATTGCTTCAAAACTAGGATTAATTACATCTGTAACAGTGCCGTCAAAACAAACTATGTTTGATCCTTGATCACAGTCAGTCGACTGCAACAAGCTTGCTTTAACAACAACTCGACCGTCTTCAGTATGATAGATGAATTTGACATCATCATTTACTAATAATGTCCAAATAGGAATTCCAGGAAAATGGCTGCTATAAGCTGTCTTGCCTTTAGAGAAAAAGTATGAGGAAGTGGAATCAAGTTGCGCTGCAAAGACATTTTGAGTGGCAACCAAAAGAATTGCTATGGAGATAAGAAACAGCATTCTTAACTTTGGCATTCCATTTTTCAGGTGTAGGAGTTGAAAAGTCTTTCCAATTTTGTTATAGATGACATCTACTTGCAAAGTTTGCAAATATTCAGCTAATTTGCTAGATAATGCTAATACGAACCGATGACCTTACTATGGCATTGAGCAACGATATATCAGATACCTTAGTGAAAGATATAATGACACGAGCTTTAATATCTGTAAACCCATCAACGACGGTTTACCAGGTCGCAAAGATGATGGAACAGGGAGGATTGGGTGCCATAATAGTAAAAGATAATGACCACCACAAAGGAATAATCACCGATAGAGATTTTGCAATAAAAATTGCTGTAAATAAATATCCTTTGGACACACCAGTCCAAAAAGTAGCATCATATCCTTTACAAACAATTAACCCAGACGAATCGATCTTGGTTGCAGCAGATTTAATGTCTACAAAAAAAATTCGAAAACTTGTAGTGGTAGATGATGGTAAAATGGTTGGAATAATTACGTCAACAGACATTGTAAATCAACTAGCTAAAATGAAAAATATTTAACAAAACTTTACCAATTATATTAACTAATCAAATAACAATTAGCGTAACAGCAATCCAATTATGTTCGTGTTTTGTTACTTTTTTATCTTGATCTGCTGTGGGTATAATCAAGAGCAGATCTTACAGTGAAGAAAGAAATGGAATTGCGCTCCATTGATAAAGATGATAATCTAGTATCCCTGAGCAAACTTTGTCGTATTTATCATAGAAACCTCTTGCTTCATCTGGTGTAGCTTCAAAGACTGCCATTCCAGTCTTATTGTCATCAAAGGGCCCAGACCAAATGAAACTCCCTTTTGATTGCCACTCATTGAGGAGTTCAATTACAGACGGAGTGATCATCTGTATATCAACTTCTTTTGTGTCTTCTTTGAGCGAACTTACAATAACCCAAAGAGACTTTTCAGAATTTTGTGTTGTTTGCGACATGAAGTATGTCTTGTCGCCTTGTCATTTAAACAGTATAGTTGTTCTCATTCTATAGAATCAGAATCAGACTTAGCTGCCCCTACTGCAAGTTAACACGGTGAATCTTAGCAATTTGCAAATAAATCAATTTAACTATAATAAATCATGATGAGTCTTACAGATGACCTGTTTGAGAACTGCAAACAAATCCGTTGTACTAAAGGACCAATGATAACCGATGCTGTCAAAGGGGAGATTCTCTGTGGGACTTGTGGTCAAGTGCTGGTTGAAAAAACAGAGGATCCAAGTCTTTCACCTGCAGTACATGACATGAGTGATTACTTGACTAAAAGCACCACAGGGCCAGCATCAAGTCTTGCAATACATGACAGGGGTTTGAACACAAACATCAATAATACAAACAAGGACGCTTCTGGAAATTTACTTTCTGGTTACGTAAAAGGCGCGTTTGACCGTCTACGTGTATGGGATCACCGCAGCAAATCCACTTCATCTGACAGGAATTTCAGACATGCGTTTATTCTTCTTGAGACCATGAAAACAAAACTTGCTATTCCAGATTCAGTTGTTGAAGAGACTGCATATATCTACAGAAAAGCAATGGCTAGGAAAATGACACGAGGTAGAAGCATCCAAAGCATACTATGTGCATCACTTTATGCTGCATGTAGAGCTACAAATACGCCAAGAACATTGAGGGACATAGCACGTGCTGCAAACATAAGAAAGGGGATTCTTGCTCTATCCTATAGAATTTTAATCAAGACTTTGGATTTGAAATTCAAGCCATACGATCCTGCAGAATTTGTCACGCGAGTATCTTCATCCATAGGCGCAAGTGAAAAAACTCGAAGAGGTGCTTTAACCATTCTATCAAAGGCAGAAAAAATGGGAATCTGTACAGGAAAACATCCTATGGGATTAGTTGGGGCTGCCCTTTACTATTCATCTATCATCAATATGGAACATAAAACTCAGAAACAAATTGCTAAAGCTTGTGGGATCACCAATGTTACCATAAGAAACGTTCACTCTACTCTGAGAAAAAAAGTGTGTTTGGAATAAGATGGTTTTTCCCGTCAATTATTCTTTTTAGAGATTGCTGATAAATTGTATTATTCTAGTCCTATAAGACCAAATTATCATGTGTTTGGCATTCTAATTTTTATTGTGCAATAATTCTACTTGGAATTTCTTTTTATTTTACAGCAAAGAACGTGAAGATTGCTTGTAAGATGTAGAAAAGAATCAGAATATTTCATTATTACTTTCGTTATAATGTTAGTATATAGTCAAACAAAATTATTCGTTAAAAAGAGGTTAATTCCATCTTATTATAATAAAGAAAGAATTTATAGAATCGACAAACAGCGTTTTAGTAAAATGAAAAATTCTAAGTGTACTTGTGCATGTTATGCCGGATTTGTAGGCATGGGTCTATGTACGATGTTGATGATTTTTAGCATGGGAGTAGTTGCTGTTTCTCTATCCAAAAATTCCAATACAGATGTAATGGATGCAATGCCTTACATGAATACAAATACATCACCAATTTCTCAAAATATCATTTTAGGCTTCTTTGAAGGTGTTAGAGGAGAGATAGTATTTCTTGCATCATTTGGTTCAATGTTTCTTGGAATGTGGTATAGTGGAAAGAGAAAACTCATGCCATTAGCAATAGTTAGTGCTGTAATTCTCTACATCAGCATGTATCCGTATTATTCTATTGGATTGCAGATTGTAGGTACAATCATAATGGCCATCACACATACATCAACTTACAGCTACAAGGTTGCAAAGATGTTAAAGTTAGAATAATAATTTCAACAGTAATTTCTTCGTCATGGTCTTGTCAGGTTTCATCACAATTATGTAATCATTCCATCTCATATTTCGGATTAATTTTACATTCAGACGTAATGCCTCTAACCATAAGAAAATATGTTGCAACTAAAATTGCAATAGCAACTATACGAATAGGCGTTTCATAATAATTGAGAAATGAAAGTGTGGTTGCGCCTATTATTCCTAAGGTGGAAATTATTGTGATTCCTATTGAACTACAGCCGGTGCATATTCCTGTGCCTGCACCAACAAAAGAACCAACTAGTCCAGAACTCATCTTTCTTTTACTTGCTTTTAGAATACGAATTTGATATATTGACATACTCAGAACAATACCCACCAATGCGGAAAGTATCATAATCAGGACAAAATTTGGAATCAAGTCTTTAGGTAATTGAAACACAAAGTATGGTTCAAAGAACAAAAACTCTCTTGCATGTAAAAGAGCAACAAGTATTACGGTAAAAACTGAGGCAGATATGATCAGGTAAGAGGGTTTGGAAAATACTTGTTTTAATGCTTGTTTATGCAATTTTTTGACCTCGATTACCTTAATCTTGTTGGCGGATATTATGTATACCCTATAGATGTTTTAATGAATTGAACCTCCAAAGCCGCCCAAAACTTTTGATTTTATGTTTTCAGAATTAATGATTTGATTTTCACTCATATTACCAACTGCTTTTTTATCTATTCTGCTATTATTCCAATATCCATGTGATTATCCATCATAGAGTGCATTGATTTTCCAGATGGAATTACATGTGTGTGAAGCGTGTAAATACCTGAATCATCAGGCATAAATCTTACAACATATTTTCCTGATCCAATATTTTCTGCGTCAAACATACCGCCCATCATATCCATTGTGCTCATAGATGAGCCTCGCTCTATTCCAATTATTACTTTGGCATCTACCATTGGTTTCTCGCTTTCTTTATCCAATATCGATAGAATAATTTCTGCCTCCTTTCCAACAGATACTTTTTGGCCTGACAGGACTTTTACTATAACATCCTCTGGAACTTGGCTCATCATACCAGACATCATATCCCCACTTCCCATCATAGATTCCGTTGATTGATTCGAGTCATCAGAATCCATATTGTTTCCCATCATGCCTTGACCAGTCATATTCTGTTGCATCATATTGTTCATCATCATATTCTCCATAGCTTGATGATGTCTCGTCATTTCTCCTACCATTTGTTTCATCAAATCAGAGTTTTTATTCATTGCATTATCTGAATTATTTGAAGCTGCAAAAATTGCATATGCTCCGCCTATTCCCGCAAAAAATACTCCAATTATTATTCCAATTAATATGCTAGTATTAACCAAGTTAGCAACATCCGCCACCACGTTCAGGCCTATTTCTTCTTTCTTCCACCATTCTTTTTTCTTCTTCCGTCACTTTGTCTGCGTATTGTTTTGCATGATCATCAGAACAGAGGTATTTTCCAAATCTTTTGATAGCTGTTTCTTTCTTTACGTCCATACCACACACTGGACAATGTTTTCCAAACATGATTTCTATGTAAAGTCAACCATATTTTAATGTACAAGTTTACAAATGTAAAATAAGGAAATTATTTGAATGGATTTTTGTTTTCATCTTGATTTTGAATATTACCAAAGATTATGTGTACAGGTACTGATTGAGTTCCGTGATTTGTAATTGTAACTGTATATTCTCCACTTATCTCTGGTGTAAATGTAGTGGATAATTCACGGTCATATAAAGTTGAATTAATATCAGACACCACTATTCCATTTGGATCTTTAATCTTGGCATTAATGAGGGCACCAAAAGTGGATAATGTATAGCAAGTTGCATATTCTGCCCAGCTTTTAGTACTTTTTCTGCACTTTGAGATTCATTTGGTAGTATCACCCCATTTTCTATCAAAGTATTTTGATCTTGTAACCGTGATTCAGTCGAACTATAAGATATTGTTGTGATAGATATTCCTGCAACAAGCAATATGCTGCCAGCAATTAAAATGATGTATTTTCGCTGCATGATTATACCATAGATTTATTGTTAGTTCCTTCTAGTGTCCAACTTTGACCGCCATCGCCACTTTTGTAAACACTTGCAGCTATTCCACCTAATGGTGCTTTTTGCATTCCTATGGCATAGACGTCACCTGATCTACCAGGAGCAAAATTAAACAGAGCCTCCGCTTGAGGAATCTGTCCCTGAGTCTTAATCCAAGTGCTACCACCATCAGTTGATTTTACGATGTATCCATTGCCCTGTTGTGGACTTGCAAATGCATATACGGTATTTCCATCTATGAATCCCACTCCCAAAACAGCACCATTGACTACGTCTACACTATTCCAATTCTTTCCTTGGTCGCTACTTGAAAATAATCCTGAAACGGTTCCTGCAAACACAGTATTTTTATCCAAAGGATGTGCTGCAAGAGAAATTATACGATCTGGAATACTAGCTGTGTTCCAAGTTCTCCCCCCATCATTGGTTACATACAGACTAGTGCCACCTCCAGGCGATCCATAAATTATGTTTTCATCCGCTGGACTTGCAGTCATTGCATGAAAATCAACTGGAGGATCTGTAACATAAGAAATTGTCTGCCATGTGATTCCTCCATCTGTGCTCTTTCTAAATCCAAGATTGCCATTCATTGCTGGCGGATGACCACTTGAATACATCACTCCTTCTCTAGTCTGACTTATGGTGAAGCCCATAAAGTCTGTCGTTTCAGAGCCTACACGTGTCCATCCTGAATCAGCATTTTTCTTAAATAATCCATTATGAGTTGCAAGATACAATGAATCGTCTGTTCCAGAAAGAAAGACGCCCACACCGTGAATGTCCATCCATGGTCCAACAAGAAGATCTTTGTTGTTAGTAACTGTGCCTTCTTGATCATACATTGTTAGATATGCAGCAATTCCTCCAACAATTGCTATAATGATACCTGCAATCAATATGGTTTTTGTGTGGCTTTTACCTTTTGATAATTTAGCTTGACTATATTTTTTCCCCATACATATCCATCTATTACGAAGATTTGTTTAATCTACTGATATTAATTACCAGTAGTTTACATTTGTAAAGTGCTATTTTTAAATTGTACCACGAACAACAAGAAACAAGCGGTTTGAGATAATGGCAAGAGATCCTGTATGTGGAATGGAAGTGGATGAAAGGACATCGACAGTCAAATCAAAAGTAGGTGAAAAAGAAATTTTCTTTTGTTGCCCGCATTGCAAGTCTAAGTTTGATAAAGATCCGTCAAAGTTTAAGATCTAGTTTCTTTTCAGCCACAATTTTTTATTGATTAATTTTCTTTGATCTTTTTATTCTACTATATATCAAGAATCCAATTAATGCAATTGCTACCAATATCGCAAGAAATTTTGTCATCTCATTAAGCGATATATTTTCTGTAGAAGAGGTATTTTGTACAATGTTAGAGTTCTTAATTGGCAGTGGCTCAGGCACATCTAGTATAATTGAGACTGGATAAAGTCTTGAAATAAGTAGTTGATCTTTCTCAGATGTTGATGCTCTTAGCATGACAGTGTACTTTCCTGGTTTTGCTTTATCCTCTACATTAAGACTTATTTGCGATTCAATGGTAGGATTTTGTTTCATATCAAACCATTGAGGCTGTGCAGTATATGTTACACCTTCTAGTCCAGAATCTGTCATACCAATTACTGCGACTCCAACTTGATTTAACGAAAGAACTGGAGAATCGCTGTCTGCTTCCAATGTAATTTCAAGTATTTTAGGTCCATTTTTGTCAAGAGTTACCTGATTATTTTTTGTTTGAAGTGTAAGAGGAACTGGAATTGTTGTATCAAGATATGCGACTTTATTTGATGCCCATTCTGTAAACCAGATTTTTTTACCATCATCAGATGCTGCAATAAATACTGCAGTGGAAAGTGGTCCTGTCGGAATATCATATTCTGTCATTATGCCTGATTCGATGCTAATTTTTGATATTCTGTTGCCACCGTGTTGTGGAAAGTAGATATTTCCTGATTTGTCTGATACAATTTGACTTGGAAGGGTTGTAGGATATATCTTCGATGGAGATGTCCAGTAGGAAACATAGGATTGCAAATTTGAATTTACATCAGATGAGATTACCCTGCTTGAGCTATGATCTGAAACGAAGATTTTCTGCGTTCCATTGTCATCTACTACTGCAATACCAAAGGGAGAAAATATGTCTGGTTTTGGAAGTGTGAATGTGGACATACCACTAGCGATTATAGTTCCAAGCAATCCAGTCTGAACACGCAGTACGTTGTTTGAATACGATTGCGTTACCCAAAGTATGCCTTCCTTATCAAAGGTCAGAAGAGTAGGACCAGTTTCTTCACCTGTGAAATATTCAGTAATGTTCTTGGAGTCCAAGTCAAGTTTTGCAATTTTGTTCGCAATAATTTCAGTAAACCAGATATTTTTACCATCTGGCGATAAAGTAATTCCCACAGGTCCAGCCTTTGGGGTTGGAATCTTGATGAGTTCTATTTTTCCATTTTGTGTGTCTAGTTTTCCAATCGAGTTTGTCCTTGCGTCAGTAAACCAGATAACATTTCTAGTATTATCAAAGACAAGCTGACCTCCTGCCAAATTTATGATTGGAGTGTCAACTATCGTGTCACCCTGTATATCGTACGATGTGAACTTTCCAGACTCTGATTCTAGCTTTATTATTGTACTTGTTTTGTTTGTTGAATGATAAAACCAAGCATTTCCCTGTGAATCTACAACAATTCCTTTTAGTCCTAGTTCTTTCATAGGTATTTGAAATTCTTTTATGAAATTACTTTGCAGGTTGTATGTAATCATGTCTTCTAATGTTATTGATTGGGCATAAGATTGTGAATTAACTAATGTTACTGATAACAAAATGATACTCAATATGTAGAAATTATTTTGTAACTTTTTGTACATGAATCGATCCATAAATGTTCCATACTTTAGTTTTTGTCTTTACATTTGTAAAGACATGTATTAAAATATCACAGAAAGTTAGAACGATGCATAATGAGTTATGCACATCCCGAAGTCCTAGTTGATACAGACTGGGTTGAAAAGAACCTAGACAATAACAAAGTTAGAATCCTTGAAGTTGATTATGATCCAGAAAATGCCTACAAGCAGGGGCACATTCTTGGTGCACATTTAGTTTGGTGGAAGCGAGACATTAATGATTCTGTAAGACGTGACATAATTAACAAGCATCAGTTTGAGGAACTGATGTCAAAAGTAGGTGCTACTCCAGATACTGAATTAATATTGTATGGGGATTTTAACAACTGGTTTGCAGCCTTTTCATTCTGGGTATTCCAGTATTATGGACATGATAAAATCAAGATAATGAATGGTGGTAGAAAAAAATGGGAAATAGAAAAAAGACAATACACAAAGGATGAACCTTCTCCGCAATCCTCAAAATATGTAGCACAGCCTCCTGCTGAGGGCATACGTGCCTATACACATGATGTAAGAAGAGCGATAGAAAGAGTAGAGACTGTACTGGTAGATGTCAGATCTCCAAAAGAGTTCACTGGTGAAATTACTGCACCTCCTGAATATCCTATGGAACATGCTCAAAGAGGAGGACATATTCCAAATGCAAAAAATATTCCTTGGGCTACAGCAGTAAACGATTCAGATGGAACCTTCAAGTCAGTAAATGATCTCAAACAGATCTATGAATCAAAAGGAATAACTCCAGATAAGGATGTCATTTGTTATTGTAGAATTGGAGAAAGATCTTCTCATACATGGTTTGTTCTCAAATATCTACTAGGATATCCCCAAGTAAGAAACTATGATGGGTCATGGACGGAATGGGGCAACATGATTGGCAATCCTATTGAAAAATAAACTTCCATATTAAATGATAAAATGATCATTAACACAGACTAAGAATTGACTTTAGTAAAACGAATTACATTAGTAGCTGGAGTAATTGTATTAGTAGCTTTGAGTAGCTACATCGTACTCAAAACTGAAACAGATAACAAAAATTCTCCTAAAAGTAAACTAGAAGATGAATCAATTAAGAGTATTATTTTAGATAGAGATGTAACTGGAAATACTGCAGTTATTTACATAGATACTCCATATGTTAAGGAATATTCATTACCAAATGGAACTTGGCCTAACGGCATTTTAGTGGACAGAAATGGAATGGTTTGGTTAGCTGGTTCAAGATCACATACTCTGACTAGTTTTGATCCAATGCAAAAACATCTAAAATCATATCCTATCACAGAAGAAACTACCAAGAATAACAATTTTACAGGAGGATCTTTGATGGTATGGGCTATGGTGGAGGATAATGACGGTTTTATCTGGTTTTCACAATTTGGACCAAATCCACTTTGGCGTTTTGATCCTAAAACAGAAAAGTTTCAGGTTTTCCATTCTCTAAGTGCACCACCATTTCAAATGAAGGTCGATGAAGAAACTGGAAATATCTGGTTTACCACACTTACAGGTAATACTATAGGAGTAATTCAGAAAACTGAAAACAAATCCGATCCGGTTTATACAGTTACTGAATTTGACGTTGGTCAAGACACTTATCCAAGTGGTTTATTTTTGGAAAAGCATCATGTATGGATCGCACTAATACAGAATCACAAATTAGTAAAGTTCAACGTCAGAACCGATAACAATGGTTTAGTTGTAGATGTGGTTAGGGTATTAGAGATTCCATCAGATGACAAGATCTTTCTTTATTCACCTACCGATCTTTTTGTTCTGGATGATAATTCAATATGGTTTACTGAACATGGCACAAGCACCATTACAAATTATCAGAAAGATTCTCATACCATGGTAAGATTTCCAACATCTGCAAATCCATACCAAGCCACAACTTTACCATTTTGGATAAGAGAAAGCGTTGATGGAGATGGTCTTTGGTTCAATGAACATACAGGAAACAAAATTGCCTTTCTTAACACTACAAATACGATGTTGATAGAGTACGAGATTCCAACCAGACCATTAGATGGATATATTGTATACCCTCTAGGCATAGCAACTGATCCAGCTGACAGTAAGAAGCTGTGGTTTTCAGAATGGAACACTGACAAGATTGCAGTTGTAGACCGTAGTATTCCCATATCGTTTGATATTAGTTCAGACGTTACTAGAGTTGTACTAGATAACGGTAATAATACAGCAAATATAGACATGGAGATTGTTAAGAATAATGACGCCAATTTTCTGGTTAACAATAAGAACAATATCTTACACCTTAGAGTATCAAGCTCCATGGAACCAGCTGCTGGACTTGTAAATATGACTGCAAACTTCTCTGAAGATACCATAGATTTGACAAAAATAAAAGAGACACTGCAAGTCAGTCTCTCTCTACAAAATAATATCGCACCTACTGGAAATTATACTCTTGTCATTAGTGCGACCGACGGTACTGTAACAAAATCTATTTTCCTCGATTTGGAAATTGATTGATTATAATCCGATATAATTATGATCAGATATTAGCTGTCTAGATCACACACCACGAAATTAATTTTTACAGTTGTAAAGTTGTGTATTAATATAGGGGCATAATTGCAGAAAAATCGTGTTTAGATTAAACAAATGCTTTCCTGTTTGCAATATCAACATAAGTAAAGAAGATGTGGTGAAAAAATATTACAAGTGAAAGCTCACCTAAAACATCTATTGGGATAACAAAGACCACAGTAATAATTGGTCTGATACTTCTTGCTTTAGGCTACTTCATAGGCAATACAGTGCCAATACCAGGAAATAATGCCAAATCCCAATCTGATTATGGAATCATAACATCAACTATTGGGGAAGGGGAACAATCTACTCAGAAAAAGATTCAAGGAAGTGTTAATTTCGACATACCAAACTTTGCAAAATTTAGAGGCTCAGATTCCGCAAAAATTAACCTAGTTGAGTTTGGTGATTACCAGTGTCCGTTTTGTAAGAGATTCTTTGATCAGACAGAACCACAACTGATGACAGAATATGTAGATGCAGAAAAAGCAAAATTTTACTTTCTTGACGTTTCAATTGTAGGTGCTGACTCACTAACACTTGGTCAGGGTTCTTGGTGTGCTGACGAGCAGGGAAAATACTACGAATACCATGATTATATGTATTCTAACCAAGGACAAGAAAACTCTGGATGGGGTACGCCAGATAAAGTAAAGGATCTTGTAAGGAACATTTCGGGATTAGATGTAGAAAAATTTAGTGAATGTTTGGACAGTAAGAAATACGAGTCACGGAATCAACAGTTAACAAAATTTAGTAATCAGCTTGGTCTTACTGGTACACCTACAATGTTTGTTGGCAACTCAGAAACTGGTTACACAAAGATCACTGGAGCACAACCTTATTCTTCTTTCAAGCAGGTCATAGATTCATATTTGCAGTAAATTTAACACTTGATTACTTTTTGAGTTTGTGTTGCGTGTGATCATTACAAAAAAGAGTGTAGATTAAAAATGACAGAGATAAATCAGACTTTGGAATTACTCATTGGAAGATGGGACTTTGTTCTGATAAGTATAGTATTCTTTGTTGCATTTCTTTTCTTCATACCTTTTAAGAAAAAAGTCAACTGGAGGACACATGGTGCGTATACTGCTTTTATCATAGCTCTGTTTGCAGAAATGTTTGGATTTCCACTTACAATATTTTTTATCTCTTCTTATTTTGGCCGTATTGGCTTTCAAAATGAGTTCCTTAATTATATGAATTCAACAGGCATGCCTATTGGGTTTATTATAACTGGCATTGGGTTATTGTTAGTGATTGTTGGATGGAGACCAATACATGAAGCAAAAGAAGATCTTGTTACCAAAGGAGTATACAGCTATCTTCGACATCCTCAGTATCTAGGATTTATTCTCGTAACATTAGGCTGGTTAATTCATTGGCCTACAATACCTACAGCAGCAATGTGGCCCATACTTGTTGTTATGTATTACATGCTTGCTAAGAAGGAAGAGAAAGAGATGAAGGAAAGATTTGGAGACAAATATTTGCAATACATTAAGAAAGTACCAATGTTCATTCCCCGAGTGTTTAACAGGGGTAAGCAAAGTGCTTAAGATCTAACCAATAGCACATACTTTCACTTCTTCTTGGTAGAATTTCAAAATGGTTTCTTTAGAAATTTCAAAAGCACATTTTCGATGAACGAATTAGATTATAGGTTGGTTAATTTGTCTATCGCTGTTCTCTTTTCCACCGCAACCATCTTCCAAATCCCATACCTCTGCAATTTGTTTTTCAGTGTAATCAAGATTTTTGATCAGATATTTTGCTTGTCCTTCAAAGGCATACCATCTCCAACATTTGCAGCAACATGGTCCACCCTCACTCGACATTTTCATAGCGTTGTCATATACTGCTTGCTGTTCTGAAGTAAGCATGTAGGTTTTATCATAATCTAATAATTCCCTTGCTAAACCAACTGAAATATCATAAGGATCAAAAGGAATTACGCTGATATTTGCATATTTCTTCAGACCTTCAATCTGTTCAACATATGTATCAAAATCCATCGGTGAGCAACAAGAACCCTGAAGTCTATCACTACCTTCCATTGGATCTACGATGTTTGGCCCTGCACAAAAGTTAGTTCCAGCATTACTTAGGTAAGCAAATTTTGCTTCCAATGTATTACTTTGATCAGGAATCTTCGTATAGGAGTTTTCATTTGTTTGAAAATTAAAGTAAAAAATACCTACTATCAATAGAATAGGCAAAAATCCTAAAACAAGATGTTTTTTTGATGTTTCTAATTTGACTTTCATCTTGTATCAGTATCCAATTAGGAGCTTTTTAGCTTCTTGCTAGGTGGGTTCCATCTCTTAAGTAGCAATGAGCTGCCTGTAACAGAAACGGAGCTAGCAGCCATAGCCAATCCAGCAAGAGCAGGATAAAGCAATCCCAATCCTGCTATCGGAATCAATGCGGCGTTGTATACGAATGCGTAAAAAAGGTTTTGTCTTATCTTATTGACTGTTTTTTTGCTTATCTCAAGGGCTGCAACAACGTCTGTCAAATCGTCTCTGATCAGAACTACTTTTCCAGCCTCTAATGCTACATCCGTACCTGAACCTATAGCAATTCCAATATCAGCTTGAGTTAAAGCTGCAGCATCATTTATGCCATCTCCAACCATCGCTACTTTCTTTCCTTCCTGTTGCAACTTCTTTATCACATCAACTTTTTCAGATGGCATGACATTTGCAATGACTCGGTCTATTGAAAGCTCTTTTGCAACAGTTGCAGCTGTTTTTTCGTTATCGCCTGTAAGCATAACAATTTCAATTCCCATTTTTCTTAATGCATTCAAAGCTTTCTTTGCACTGGCTTTTGGTGTATCAAGTAATGCAATAACACCGATTAGATCTTTATCCATTGTAACCAGTACAGCAGTTTTCCCCTCTTGTTGAAATTTCGAAATGACCTCTTGTGCTGGTTTAATGTCAATTCCTTCTTTTTCTATCAAACCTGGACTTCCTACAATTATGTTATTGCCGTTGTAAACTACATTAACGCCTTTGCCAGGAATTGCAAAAAATTCTGATGGTTCACCTAATGTTATATTCAATTCTTTTGCTTTTTGCACTATTGATTTTGCAAGTGGATGCTCAGAGTTTTTTTCAGCTGTTGCAGCAATTTCAAGCAACGTATTATTTACATTATTTGGACTATGTTCTATGGTAAGGGCTATCTGCTTGATAGTTATCAGATCTGTAACTTGTGGTTTACCTTCTGTTAGTGTGCCCGTCTTGTCAAATACTGCTACTTTGATCTTTCCTAGCATTTCCAATGCATCACCACCTTTGAATATCACACCATTTTGTGCACTTTTGCTCATTCCAACCATAACTGCAGTTGGTGTTGCTAATCCCAATGCACAAGGACAAGCTACAACAAGTATTGCAACAGCTGGAATTAGTGCAGTGGCAATAAGATGTTCTCCAGGTGCTACAATAAAGTACCATGACAAAAATGTACCAAATGCCAGAACCATTACAATAAAAGCAAAGTATCCAGCAATCTTGTCGACCATTCTTTGCATTGGAGGTTTTCTGCCCATTGCGTCTTCCACAAGCTTGACTACCTGTGCAAGCATTGTATCGCTTCCAACTTTATCGGCTTTGATTACAAGAGCTCCTTCCTTGTTTACTGTACCGCCTATAACTATGTCTCCAGATTTTTTTCCAACTGGCATAGATTCTCCAGTCACCATGGATTCGTCAACTGCAGAATAGCCTTCAAGAACTATACTATCAACTGGAATCTTTTCTCCTGGTCTAACAATGATAACATCTCCTGGTTTGATAAGTTCGATTGGAACTTCAATCTCTTCTCCGTCTTTTTTAATTCTGGCAGTTTTTGGTTGAAGCTCAAGCATCTTTCTAATTATTGATGATGCTTTTCCTTTAGTTTTGTTTTCAAGATATTTTCCTAAAATTATGAAAGTTATAACAAGTGCCGCTGCGTCATAATAGATATTATGCCATGCAGGAGCAGGAAATGTATTAAATACACTAAACAAGTATGCTGCAGTTGTTCCTGTAACAACCAAAGTATCCATATTTGCTGATTTCATTTTTGCAATTCTGTACGCACCTACATAGAACCTGCTTCCTGTTACAAATTGCACTACAGTAGCAGATAGAAAAATGATGTAAGCTGCTGTTGCTGATCCTGCTAAAGGAACGAATGAAAAGTACTCTGGATAACCAAAGATCATAACTGGAATAGTAAAGATTATTCCGATAGTGAACAACTTCTTCAGTTTTTTTGCTTCTACTTCTTCTGCAGATGCTGAG
>JAHEYD010000106.1 GCA_023251795.1 Nitrosotalea sp.
GCTATGCTTGGAGCCGCATTATTTTCTTTAGTTTGTGGTCTATCTACTATCAGGGTGCCTCAATTTCCTGATAATTCTTGGCCATCATTGTTATTCTCTAGGGTGAATTGTAGTCGTATTACTGGACGAGCGATCTCCTGTGCTGGATTTATCTTATACTCGATATTTTGGTTTCCAAATTTAGACCTTTTTCATGTGAATAAACGCCTAATGCCGAATACGTACGGAGAAACTGAAAAAACAGAGGATATCATTGGTGTAATGGTCACCAGCTTTGAAAGGGTGGGGTTGGGAAGTATCAATGTAAGCTGAATGCAATCACAGCCTCCAATTTGAGTCGATTTACTCAAATAGGTGGCCCATGTACTAAAAAAAAACCAATACAGCTCTTCTAACACTTTGCGGCTACTCTTTGAGACGGAAGTAACAAATGAGCGGAACCGAAAAATAAATGTTACACAAAATCTTAACCATCAAAATAGCTCAAGTTTTTTATTATTTTTTTTCCGTTTATTGACTAACTGTTATTGATATACGCCCTTTTCTACACATCTATTCACCTTTTCTTTTAGGGAGACTACTAGAACGGATGGTGATTTAGAATATATAAATATAACTAGAGGTCACCAAAGAAAAGGAAAAACAGGAGGCATTTTCAGCTGATTTCAATTCAAATACATCCCAAAAGCGATTATATCTAAGAAAATAAACTTTTAACTCATTTTGTTATTTTAGCAATTAATATTACTAGTAGTATGGACCAGTTGGCTTCAATCACTGCTTGGACTCCAAGTTCAACCAACACTCCAACAACTACTAGTTTGAAAAGTGTCGCAACCACAGCACAGTCGGCTTTAGAACTGAGTTTGTCAGCAGCATTACGTGATTTTAGTAGTTATGGAACCAAAATCAACAATGAACAATACGTGAGTGCATCCAGAGCTATTCGTGGAGCACAAGCTTCGTTATCAATCATTTCAGCTGAACATGTGTTAGCAACAGCCACTGCCGACAATATTAAAGCACAAGCTACTGAATTGATTTGGAATCTGACGCAAAACTTGGATGACTTGTGGTGGGATGAAAATGTTTATGATATTCGTCGTCTTACTCGTCCGGGAAACATTATCTTTTTGGTGGTTTTTGCCATCTCCTTCTTGTGGTATATTGTCATATTAGCCAAGTCAAGATACTGGTGGTTCAATGTCGCCTTCTTTTGTGGTGCAGCTTTGGAATTTTTGGGGTTCCTTGGCAGAGTTTTGTCTTTTAACGACATGACATATTTTCCTTACTATTTGTTGCAGTTGATTGTTTTGACTATAGCGCCAGCTTTCATCATGGGTGGAATATATTTCTTGCTAGGGCAATTGGTTATAATCCATGGCCGTCAATTTTCTGTGTTAAAGCCACTATGGTATGCCTATATATTCATTGCTTGTGATATCACATCATTGGTTATTCAAGCTATTGGTGGTGGAATTGCTAGTGTGCGAGCTGAAAATTATGAAAATGCTGATCCTGGTACATACACCATGATTGCTGGTATTGCTTTCCAGGTATTTTCCATGTCAATTTACATCATCTTTTGGACAATTTTTCTTTGGAAAATTTATTTCCCGAAAACTGACAAGTATCCTTCTCAATTGGCGTCAGAAAAGAGTGATCTTGTTGATCCACAACAAGTATTAAAACCAAGTGTGAAAAACTTTTTCAAGTTGCTCATCAACTCAAAGAAAACCGCAGAATACAAAAGGAATATTTTGGAGCCATATTACAACCCCAAGTATGCTGACATTAGGCTGAGAAAGATGTACGATTACTTTCCCTTGGCAGTTTCTTTAGCCATTATTGCCGTTTTTGTTCGTTGTATTTACAGAGTGGTTGAATTGGCACAAGGGTTCAGTGGTTACTTGATTACTCATGAAGTTTACATTATGTGTTTGGATGCTCTCATGTTGTTTATTGCTTTGTACATGTTTATTCCTTTCCACCCACACATTGTTTTCGGTGCTAGTAATATCATTAGGTTGGGCGATATTAAGGGAAACACTGATGAGAAAATAGAAGAGGAAGTATTATACCCTGTAGATGACGGGTATGACAGCAATGCCACGAGAAAGGGCACTGCTGTTGGAAGCCCATATGGGGAAACACAAGATCTCGAGAAGCATGGTAGTGAAACGTCTTACAAGGCTGATCTTGGGGATGCAAATCATCAAGCCTCTTATCCAATAGAGAGTGATTACACACCACAAGGCATTCATTCTGCTAACAACAGTCATATACCACGTGATTCATACCCATTAGAAAGCAGAGAGGAGTATCATGATGCCTATGGTACAAGACATAGGTAAATCTTTGGGCAGTGTGGTATTGATTGATAATTGCAAAATCGCATTTATTCTCTTTATAGACTAGGATCTGAATATACTCAGGGTATAGAATGGGTAACTGATTACAAAGTTGTAACTAAAAGTTTAACTTTAATTTTCAAATATAATTGTTGGTGTGTGCGTAGCAAAACACCAATGTCGACCAGCTATTCCATGACATTACGATCCTGCATAGTCCTCCTATGTGCTGGCGTTTGAACCAAATTCACTGAACTCAAATGAGTTGTTTTTACAAACTTGAAAGTGATTTTTAATCGTCTTAGCTACCAACACCTTTATGACGCTATTCATGGATTCATAAAAGAAGGAAGGGTGAAGCTATATCAATGGTTTTTAGTGAAAAGAATAGAATCATTCAGTTCGACTTCACTTTTTTTGCAATTTTTGGGGAACATTGCTGTGCCTCCTCGCCGCTGTTATCGTGCGATTCTGTTTGGCACTATTGTGCAGTAATTATGCTGATTTCAGTGTTTTCTTGGCGTTCTCATATTTGTATTTTTCTTTACGGCTCTAACAATTAGGGTTTCGGAGTTAAGCAATTTTTGCTGAGATCAATTTACCCAAGATGTATGTGTATATGCAAAAAAAATCAGCCTCTCCTTTGCATTGTGGCTGAATGAAGACCGTAAGCTATTGATTACTCCTATGGTTTGTACAATCAGTGCTAGCTGGAGACAAGAATAGGGGCTATGCTTGGAGCCGCATTATTTTCTTTAGTTTGTGGTCTATCTACTATCAGGGTGCCTCAATTTCCTGATAATTCTTGGCCATCATTGTTATTCTCTAGGGTGAATTGTAGTCGTATT
>JAHEYD010000050.1 GCA_023251795.1 Nitrosotalea sp.
GGGCTCGGAGGGCTTCGATCCCTCGACCTGTAACTTAGGAGGCTACCGCGCTATCCATGTTGCGCGTCAATAAGACTCTGCGCCACGAGCCCAGCAAAAATCAACCTTGTAACAATTTAAGCGTAATCTAAATTCGAAACTATCATCTCATGAATTTGATGCCAACTTGGATCATTAATTCTATCCCATTTTTCATAAAACACAACATCTTTCAAATCAAGTCTAGGTAACCAACCTGCCGTTTCAAGATCTGGCTTTTGTGCAAATTCTGAGACATGACCAAGACACAAATATGCAACTGGAACAACATGTTCTGGAATTTCTAGAGTTTTTTTAAGATCATCATTAGAAAGAATGCTTACCCATCCTAATCCAATTCCCTCTGTTCTTGCTGCAAGCCATAAATTTTGAATTGCACAACATACACTGTAAATTCCTGTTTCAGGGATACTGGATCTTCCTATTACAAAAGGGCCAAACTTAGAAGGATCATATGTAACACAAATGTTTACAGCAGAATCTAAGATTCCTTCAAGTCTTAAAGATAGATATCTTGACCTTTTTGGATCTTCAATAAGATCCGATGAATGTATTCTTTCAGAATCAAAAGATTTTTTTATTTTTTCTCGTGTTTCAAAGTTTTTTACCAAAATAAAATTCCATGGTTGTGAAAAGCCTACAGAAGGTGCATGATGAGCTGCATTCAGAATTCTAGACAAAGTTTTGTCATCTATTGGATCTGAAGTAAAGTGAGATCTTACATCACGCCTAGAAAAAACTGCCTTGTAAAAGCCATTTTTTTCATCTTGTGAAAAATCTTCATCCATGAGTACTCATTAAAAACAATGCATATTATTCTTATTTTTTTAAATTAAACGTTAATAACGTCTCTTAGAAGAGTCGTATTCTATTGGGCCGATCGTCTAGTTGGTTAGGATACCGCCCTGACACGGCGGTGGTCGAGAGTTCAAATCTCTCTCGGCCCACTTGTTTTTATTACATAAAAATGTGGATAGAACATGGTTGAATTTACACAAAAAGAAATTGATTTTTTGGAAAATAATGAGGCATGTAGAATCGCAACATCTCATAAAGACATACCGCATGTAACTCCTGTTACATATTATTTTGAAAATGGCTATTTCTATATAGCAACTGACTATGATACAAAAAAATATTCTAACCTAAAGAAAAACAACAACATTGCATTTGCTGTAGATATTTATCTAGCAGGAAAACACAAAGCAGTGATAATACAAGGAACTACAGAATTTATTGAAAAAGGTCTAGACTTTAAGCGATTGTATGATATCTTTTACAAAAAATTTGCATGGGTAAAAGAAATGCCATGGAAAGAAGGTGAAGCACCTTTTGTTAAGATTACACCTAGAAAAAAGACAAGTTGGGGTTTGAATTAACCAAGTGTAGATTCAAATGGTTTTTCTACAATACTCCAAGCTGATTCTGCACTGATTATACCTTTGGCTCTATAACTCGCTTGTTCACCACTTGTAATAATTGAATATTCATTAGCAATTTGATCTGTGTACACAAGATTGAATTTACTAGTTAGTTCAATTGATTTACCAGCATAAATTCCAGCTCTGCCAGGCATTGCGATATCTTCTGTACTATATCGTCCATTTCCAACATCTTTGCCATTTACAAATAATTCATAATTGATGTTAGAAACGGTAAGTGTTTTTTCACTTGGATTTGTTACAAGAAAAGTAAGCTCCAGAGTAGCACGTTTGTCTATACTATTAGTTTCTAGTACTTTTACACCAACTAGATCCAACTGTACCTTTTCAAGTTGTGGATTGTCTAGACTTGCATAGTAGACTAATCCTAACATTCCTAAGCCCAATCCAACAAATGCTGCGGTTATGACTACTCTTCCTCTACTAACCAAATCAACAACTAACGGGTTTCATATAACTAAAAAACCTTCTCTGATGCGAACAGATAATATTCTTAACAGATGATGATCGGGCTATGCCAATTATAGACGCACTAATTACATGGGCACATCTTATTTCTGCATCTATCTGGGTTGGCGGTTCGCTATTCATTGGAGTTGTTCTTGCACCACTTCTTAAAACAATGTCAGAGTCAGTAGAAGAAAGACTCATGATAATGATTAGAGTAGGAAGAAAATTTAACAAAATTGCTGTTCCGTCGTTAGGTATTTTGATTGCAACAGGACTTTACAACTCATACTATATCTTGACTAAACCAGAAACAATTTTTTCAACAAACTATGGCGTAATTCTCACAATAAAGATAATGCTTGTAATATCACTGCTAATAGTATTTGCTACTCATGTTAGAATGATAAGATTTAGTGTAGAAAAAAAAATTGAAGCAAAAGAGATGTCACAAGAATCAATTCAAAAACTTCGCTCAAAAATTATATCTTTAGGAAGAATTATTGTCTTTATATCAATTGCAGTATTGCTGATGGCAGCAATGCTAGATGCCGGTATTTGAATTACCTACTATTCTTACTTCAAAACCATTATCAATCTTACCTATACCATACTTACAATTCAATATCTCAGTTGTTACAAACAAGTTAGTTTCAAGATGTTTTGTAATTTGATTTACTCTAAAAACAGATTCGCCATCTGTAAGACAGAGGGGAATCACCAACATATCAGAAAGGAATTGATCCACTCCCAGAGTAGATTCTAGGAATTTGGTAGCAACAAGACGTCCTATGTTATTCATCTCTTTTCCGTTTATAATATCTGAACCTATGATACAATTTTCATCAAAAGTGTATACTAAAAAAGAACATCCTTTATTATATGCAGATTCTTGTTTGATTTGATACTCACAGTCAAAACCAGCATTAAGGAGGATATTCTTTGCCCCAGTTACTTGTTGTTTAATTAGATGTAATGAAATCCCTGAATAGGTACAAAGAATCTTAACTGATTTACTCGTTCTTTTAAGAAGAGAAATAGGACTAATTTTCTCACGAGGAAATATCTCGACATTGACAATGCCACCACCACGTGGATAATATCCACGTCTTTCAACATCCATGTGAAAATTAATGCCAAGTCTGGAATAAGTTTCTCTTAAAACAAATCGTGTATAATCACTTGTGGGACTCCATAAAACATCCGTACCACCAGTTATTGACATCTTCAATCTTTTTTTTGAAATAGATGTTGATGGAATTAATATCTGTAAAATCAAAGGAATGCTTCCTGCTGTCCCTATGTCTTCTTTTAATTGCACGTTATCTATTTTTGAAGGAAAAAATTTGATTGCTGTTGAACCAACTGAGAGTCCTTCAACTTTTGCATTGCAGATCTTTGCAAGAATTTTAATTCCAGTAAGATGTTGTGGTCTAAGACCTGGAACTTTTCGATTCTGTCTGATGTTTACAATTTCTACTGGCTTCTGAGTCAAACAAGAAAGTGTTACTGCACTACGAACAATTTGTCCTCCACCTTCACCATATGCACCATCAATTTTTATTAATTCCATAATTTTACAGGCTCTTGTAGTAACGTACTAAATGATAATCTTTTAAAGAATTAAACAAATTTTGAAGCATGAATGGCCTTTACATTGGACGCTTCCAACCTTTTCATCTTGGTCATCTAGATGCCATTAAATTTGCATTGTCTCAAGTGGAAAATCTTTGGATAGGAATTGGTAGTTCAAATAAAAGCAACGAAAAAAGAAATCCATTTACTGCAGATGAAAGAAAAGAAATGATCATTTCATCACTAGATGACGCAACCAAGAAACGAATCCAGATCTATTATATTCCAGATATTGATGATCATGAGAAATGGACATACCACATTGATTCCATAGTGCCAAAATATGATATTGTGTTTTCAAATGATGATTTTACACAAACACTCTATCAAAAACGGAGAATCAAAGTTATACCAGTGCCACTTAAAGAAAGGGAAAACCTCTCTGGAACCAGCATTCGTGAGAAGATTGCAATGGGACAAAGCTGGGAAGAATTTCTACCAGAAGGAACAAAAAAAATATTATTAAAAATAGATGCAGAAAGGAGACTCTCAAAAATTCTGTAATTATAAATAACGGCTGCTGAGCGTAAAGATTGGAGAATTTATTTGGAATATCTGGTTATGTTGCCCGGACCAACAAATGTTCCGGAAAGAGTTACACGTGCGATGTTTACTCATATGATAAATCATAGAAGTAAAGATTTTGTCAAACTGTATACCGATGTTGTAGAAAAGAGTCAGAAAGTCTTTGATACAAAAGGCGATGTTATTGCACTTAGTGCTTCAGGAACAGGTGCAGTAGAAGCATCAGTTGTAAATCTCATAAAAAAAGGAGATAAGGTAATAATTCCTGTAAACGGAGAATTTAGCAGTAGACTTGCCACTATGTTAGAATGGCAGGGAGCAAATGTCATCAGGCTAACAACTCCTTTTGGCGAAAATGCAAACTACGACCAAGTAAAAGAAGCATTTGATAACAATAAAGACGTCAAGGCATTTTACGTTGTATGGAATGAGACGTCAACTGGAACGATGGTAAAATACCTTGATAAAATATCTAAACTTACTTCAAGAAACGATTCGTATTATGTTGTTGATGGTGTATCAATAATTGGCGGTGAAGAACTTCACATGGATAAGTGGGGTATTGATGTATGTGTTGCTGGAGCACAAAAAGCGCTAGCCGCACCACCAGGAATCTCACCAATAGCAATTAGTCCTAGAGCAAAAAAATACATGATTGCAAACCCCCCACCAACATTTTACTTTAACTTGGCAAGATACTTCAAGTACTATGATGATAACAAAGAAACACCATTTACTCCTGCATTGCCACTTCTTTACGCATACAGGGAAGCACTTGATATTATACTTGAAGAAGGAATGGACGCAAGAGTAAAAAGACATAGAACTTGTTCGGACGCACTCTATTCTGGTCTAAGTGCAATGGGTCTTACTCCCTTTGCAAAAGAAGACGCTCGATCTACAGTTGTAATTGCACTAAACTATCTTGATGGATTAGAAGATAAAACATTCCGCTCAACACTTTCAGAAAAATTCCGCGTTCTTGTGGCGGGAGGTTTTGGTGATCTAAAAGGAAAAGTGTTTAGAGTAGGATGTATGGGCGAAGTTCACAAATATCATGTAATGAGAACTGTCTCTGCGATATCTTCAACTCTTGACATGATGGGATACAAGACAAATCCAGAAGCACTCAAAGTAGCTGAAGAAAAACTGAAAGTACTCTAATCTCATGTTAACTTAATATATGGAACTCTGAACATCGATCACGATGACTTTCCAAAAAGGCACATTACTCTTAGTAGATTATACTGCTAAGGTAAAAGATACTGGTGAAGTTTTTGAAACCACTAGAGAAGATGATGCCAAATCAAATTCAATTCATGATACTAACATGAAATACCAACCACGACTTGTTTCAGTAGGAGAATCATGGGTTCTTAAGGGATTAGACGATGCATTACTTGATACTAATGCTGGTGACAAGCTAACAGTAGAGGTTCCCCCAGAGAAAGGATTTGGTACAAGAGATACAGGCAAAGTCCGTATGATTCCTCTCCGTAAGCTTGGTGAAGATGCAGAAAAAATCTCAGTAGGAGACGCAATTGAAGTAGATGAAAGAACTGGAATTGTGAGGTTTATTGGTTCTGGTAGAGTTCAGGTTGATTTTAACCACAGATTTGCTGGAAAAACCATTCTTTACGATGTAAATGTGTTAAAATCTCTTAATACTGACGATGAAAAAATTCTTGGCCTATTAAAAAGACGTTTACCAATTGAAGAGTCTAAACTAAAATTTAAGGTAAATGAAACAGAAGTTGACATTACAATGCCTGAAGAAACATTTCTTGCTGAAGGACTACAAATAATTAAACGCGCTATTGTAAACGACATTTTCAAATTTGTACCAAAACTAGAAAAGATCAACTTTATCGAAGGTTATACTAACACAAAGGCAGAAAAGCTACAGACAAACCAGGCTGAATCAAAACCGGTAGAAGCAGAAACTGTACAACCAAAAGCTGCTTAATCTATAAAACACCAGTACTTTTTGCAAGCTGGATAGCTTTTTCTTTTGTCATCTTTATCTTATTTAGAATTGTATATCTCTCAGGTCTAAGCGATGGAGCTATCATTAGAGCTTTTACAAGAATTTCTGGTTTAAGACCAATTTGTTTTGCAGTAGTGGGTGCTCCTACATTTTTTAACATGGTAACAATTTTTCGCCAGTCTTGACCTTGCAACTTGGAAATCAAAATAGAACCTATGCCACATTTTTCTCCATGTAGCCCAACACCAGGTACCAAGTAATCCAAGGCATGAGAGAAGAGATGTTCTGCTCCAGAACAAGGCCTGCTACTTCCTGCAATACAAGCAGCAACTCCAGAACTGATCAAAGCTTCTACTATCATTCTAACATCTGGTTTTTTTCTAAAATTTTTCGAGTTTTCAATTACTATTTTTGCACTCATTGAAGCAAGATTTGCTGCATATGTCCCAAAATACTCTCCAACATCATCCCTTGCCAGTTCCCAATCTCTGACAGCAGTAACTTTTGCCATCAAATCTCCGCAACCACTAGCAAGAAGTTTTCTTGGTGCTTTCTTTAAGATCTCAATATCAACAAAGACTCCCAAAGGTGCTGTTGCAATTATAGAATGTGGCTTGTCTCCCCTTAAAGAGACAAAAGGACTTGCAATTCCGTCATGCGATGCAGAAGTCGGAATACTTACAAATGATTTTTTCAAATTATACGCAACCATTTTTGCAATATCTACAGATCTACCTCCGCCAATTCCAATTATAAGATCACTTTTGTCTTTCTTTATGTCTAGTTGAATTTTTTTTGTAGCGCTAACATCATTACTTGTACCTATGTGCCAAACATTTTTTATCTTATTATTTATAAGAGATTTTACAACTTTTTCATATGTTATTTTTCTCACATGATCTCCTGAAACAATTGAAACTTTCTTGGGATTGGCTAGGTCAGCTATAAATTTCCCAATATTGCCAATATTTTTTTCACCAATGACTATTTGCCTAGGAAGCTCCATTACATGTGAAGACATGGGTTTTTGATGAAATCTCATTATTTATCAATCTCCCGTTTGGAAACACAAAGTTATTTAAAAGGGTGCTAACCTATCCAAAATATCCTAGTTAAGGAGAATGTTATTTGTCAGACTATGTTGAACAACACACACTACATGGAACAACTACTGTAGGAATTAGTTGTACCGACGGTGTAGTATTGTGTGCAGACATGAGGGCAAGTGCAGGCTATTTCATAGCAAACAACAACACTATGAAAATTCAAAAAATAGACAACCATGCAGGAATGACTATTGCAGGTGGCGTTGCTGACGCACAAAACGTCACTGACATACTACGATATCATTCCAATATTCATAGGATAGAGAAAGGAGAATATCTCCCGATCAAATCCATAGCAAGACTTGCATCATTGATTTTCTTCCAAAACAGGTACTATCCGTTTATTGCAGACATACTTGTGGGTGGTTATGACAAACAAGGACCAACATTGTATAATGTAGATATGTTTGGTTCACTGGACAAGAAAACATTCGTTACAACTGGAAGCGGCTCTCCTGTTGCATACGGTCTTTTAGAAAGTGAATACCGCGATGGATTGACTGTAGAACAGGGTAAGGTAGTAGCTTTACGAGCTGTAAAAGCTGCAATAACAAGAAACATTGGAACAGGCGATGGCATCAATGTTGCAATAATAGATCAGAAAGGATACAGACTGTTAACAAAAGAACAGAAGAAAGCCATCATTACACTTTAGTGATATTTTGCAAAGAAAACAACAACAACGAGAAGTATCTCCTGGCACAAATATAATGGCCACCATACTGCAAGGTATTCCAAAGGAAGCTGACGTAACCAAGATAGATTATGAGGGCCCGCGAATTGCAATTTATACAAAAAAACCTCGCTACTTGATGGAACATAATGAAATAATTTCTAACATGGTAAATCTGATCAAAAAGAGAATTGTTGTAAGAACTGAAGAATCTATAAGAAAATCAGAGGAAGAAGCAAGACAAATACTAACACAATCCTTGCCAAAAGAGGCAGAATTGGGTGGTACATTCTTTGATACTGCTATAGGAGAAATGACAGTTGAGGTAAAGAGACCATGGCTTTTGTTCAACAATGCTGCGTTTAACATGGCAGAACTTGTTGAAAAGACTGGCTGGAGATTCCGAATAAGAAAAGCTACAACAATCCAATCACAAACCATACAAACCATAAATTATAATCTAAAAATATCCTCATCAGAAAGGAGCAAGCACCTAAAACAAGTTGGTGAAAAAATTTTCAGACCAAAACTTTCTGAAACTACCGAAGTTTCTTTGATGACTCTTGGTGGATTTAGTCAAGTAGGAAGATCTTCCATGCTTTTGACAACACGTGAAAGTAAAATTCTGATTGACTGTGGTGTAAACCCCGGTGCAAGAACTGCACTAGAAGCATATCCGAGACTTGATTGGTCAAACATCACACTGGACGAGCTTGATGGGGTTGTGATAAGTCATGCACACCTTGATCATACTGGATTTTTGCCAGCGCTCTTCAAATATGGCTACAAAGGACCTGTATATTGTACAGAGCCTACTTTACCTATGATGAATCTGATTCAACTTGATGCAATCAAAGTTGCAGCAGCTCAGGGAAAAGTTCCACTTTATTCTGAACGCGATGTTAAACAAGTCATGAAACAAACAATAACTCTTCCATATGGAACTGTTACCGATATTTCTCCAGACATCAAACTTGTATTTTCTAATGCTGGTCACATTCTAGGCTCTGCCACTTGCCACTTCCACATAGGAAATGGGGATCACAACTTTGTCTACAGTGGAGATCTAAAGTTTGGCAAGACAATGCTCCTTGAAAGCGCAACTTGGAATTATCCAAGAGTAGAAACCCTTCTAATTGAGAGTACTTATGGTGCAAAAGAAGACATCATGCCTACACGAGAAGAGGTAGAGGGCTCATTCATGAAGTCTGTAAATGAGACTCTTAGAAACGGAGGTAAAGTGCTAATCCCTATACCTGCTGTTGGCCGTGCCCAGGAACTCTTGATGGTAATAGATCTGTACATGAAAGCAGGCCAGATCGTTGAATGTCCAGTATTCATGGAAGGGATGATCGCAGAAGCCACATCAATTCATGAAGCATTCCCAGAATATCTTGCCCGTGAATTACGACAAAAGATTTTGGAGACAGACGACAACCCGTTTGATTCTGAATACTTTACAAACATTGAACATGCTGATGGAAGAGAAGAAGCACTACGAGAGGGACCATGCATAATTATTGCAACATCTGGCATGCTAGAAGGCGGACCAGTCCTAGAATATTTTAAAAACATTGCACCAGTTCAGAAAAACAAAATACTGTTTGTTTCATATCAAGTAAATGGAACACTTGGAAGAAGAGTACTTGATGGATCAAGGCAAGTGTCCATACTGGGTAAAGATGGAAGAATAGAAATCATCAACATAAATTGTGCAACAGAAAAACTTGATGGATTTAGCGGTCACAGCGATTACAACCAACTAATGTCATTTGTACACAAGCTACGACCAAAACTTCGTAGAGTTCTTGTAAATCACGGAGAAAGAAGAAAGTGTGAAAACCTCTCCATGTCAATACACAGAATGTTTAGAATAATGACAACCTGTCCACAAATTCAAGAAGCAATTAAATTATTTTAGATCGTACTCTGCTCTCCAGATCTTTACACCCGGTGGAGTAACAATAATTCTCTCTTCACCCAATCTTGCAATGTCTGCACCAGTGGTCTTTGCAATTGCATAAATCTCTTCTACTGCTTTTCTTAACTCATCAACATTTTTTTGTGCAAGTGGGGTGACCCTTAACACCA
>JAHEYD010000051.1 GCA_023251795.1 Nitrosotalea sp.
ATTTCCTAGTCCATCAAATACTCTTCCAAGCATTTCATCAGAAACTGACATCATAGCAGTTTCACCAAGGAATTTTGTTGAAGTTCCAGAGGTAGTCATGCCAAGGGTTGGACCAAAGACTTGAACCACTGCTAAACCTTGTCTAGTATCAAGGACCTGTCCTTGTCGTCGATCACCGTTGGGAAGTTTTATCTCAACCGTTTCACCATACGCTGCATTTTCCACACCTTCTACAAATATCAGCGGACCTGCAATTTTTGATAGTGTCTTGAATGCTACACCAGACATCTATGTAGTCACCTCAATCATTAGACCATTGAATTCTTTTTCCATTGTAGCTTTTGTATCCTTGACCAGTTGTTCAACTTGATCTTCTTTAGTCCATTTTATTCTAGATATCATTTTTCTAGATTCAAGTGCACCGATCTTTACTGAAGTTGTACCTTTCTTTATTGCATTACTTTCTTTTCTACCAAATTCCAAAATTGTTGAAAGCAGCTGGTATTGTTTTTTAATTGATGTATAAGTGTCAACTTCGTCATATGCACTTTGTTGTAGATAGTCTTCTCTAATAGAGCGCGCAGTATCCAAAACTCCTTTTTCTGGTTCTGGCAATGCATCATAACCTACCAATTGAACAATTTCTTGTAATTCTGACTCTCGCTGTAAAATTTCGAGAGCTTCTTTTCGTAGAGCAATCCAATCATGTGCTACATTATTTTTGTACCATTCTCCCATGTCATCAGCATACAACGAATAGCTTGTAAGCCAATTGATAGAAGGAAAATGTCTTCTTGACGCCAAGCTTGCATCCAAAGCCCAGAAAACTCTTGTAACCCTTAGTGTATTTTGTGATACTGGTTCTGAAAAGTCTCCTCCAGGAGGTGAAACTGCGCCTACCAAAGTTAAGGAGCCTACTCTTTCTTCGGGGGAAATAACAATGGCTTTTCCTCCTCTTTCATAAAATTCTGCCAATCTCCTTCCAAGATATGCCGGATATCCTTCTTCACCAGGCATCTCTTCTAATCTTCCTGAAATTTCTCTGAGCGCTTCTGCCCATCTAGAGGTACTATCTGCCATCAAAGCTACACCATATCCCATATCACGATAGTATTCGCCCATCGTAATTCCAGTGTAGATGCTTGCTTCACGTGCTGCTACGGGCATGTTAGAAGTATTAGCAACAAGTATTGTACGCTCCATTAGTGGGCGTTTTGATTTAGGATCTTCTAGTTTTGGAAAAGTTGACAAAACTTCGGTCATTTCGTTTCCTCTTTCTCCACATCCTACATAGACAATGACGTTACTGTCTGCCCATTTTGCAAGTTGTTGCTGAGTTACTGTTTTTCCACTTCCAAATGGTCCTGGAATTGCAGCAGTACCACCTTTTGCAACAGGGAAGAATGTATCTAAAATGCGTTGACCTGTAAGTAATGGTTCTTCTGGAGGAAGTTTGCGAAGCACGGGTCTTGGTATACGAACAGTCCACCAACTTGATAGGCCAATTTCTACTTTTGAGCTGCTTGTATTTACTGATGCAACAATTTCGTTGACGTTGTATTTCCCCTCAGATATGTCTGTGAGTTCGCCATCAACATTATGCGGAATCATAATTTTGTGCATTATCAATGGAGTTTCTTGAACTTCACCAATAATTTCACCAGGAGAAACATGATCACCTTTTTTCTTTAATGGAACAAAATCCCATTTTTTTGTCGGATCAAATGCGGGAATGATATTTCCTCTGCTGATAAAGTCACCACTTTGTGTTCGCAAAACATCAAGCGGTCTTTGAATACCATCATAAATTGAAGTTAAAAGTCCTGGCCCAAGCTGCATTGAAAGTGGGCGTTTTGTATTAATTACTTTTTCACCAGGTCTTAAACCAGTAGTATCTTCGTACACCTGAACTGTAGCTTTGTTACCCTCTAAACGAATTATTTCTCCTACTAGACCAAGTTCACCAATTCTTACCACATCAAACATTTGTGCTCCTTCAAGGCCACTCGTTGTAACGACTGGTCCAGAAATTCTAGAAACTATTCCGTCTGTCATCTCATCATCAACTTCCTAAATGTTAACCCCCAATACTCTTTTTGCTAATACCGCTATTGACTCTTCTTGAATGTTTCCCTGTAAAGAAGGTGTGAATAATACTAGTGGTTCTATAGAAGCATCGATCTTTGCTCTAAATGTATTTGGAAGTAAATTACGAACGAATTCACTTGCAATAATTAGACCAAATTTACCAGATGAGAAAAGATCTTGTAATGTTTTGTTAGCGTCTTCCTTACTTACAATAAATGTATCGTCCATTCCAAGAAGTCTGTATCCTATTACTAGCTCACGCTCTCCTATTACCGCGATCCTTCCAGTTGATTCTGATTTCTGTTGAGACATTTTTTTACTCACTTAGCAACATTGAACTTATTTGTTCAGATGATAGATTGTAACGTTTTCCATAGGAGATCCTTTTAATGTTTTCATGTTCGTACTCTGCATTAATTATAAAGTAAAACAATGTTCCTATAGAAAGTGCAATGTTTTTCAATTTTTTAACATACTGTATATTTATGAATTTATCAAGCGCCACTTCAAAATCAATTAAACTTTGTGTCTTCTTGTATTGTGCTAACGCACTGCTTAGAGTAAAGCGATTTTCTACTCTTCCTGCTATTTCTGCAGAATCTTTTACTCCATAGATATCCAATAGTTCATTCATTGGAATCCTCCCCCCATCGATAAGATGTTTGCTGATTAATTCTTTATCCAAATTTGCTTCTTTGCCTTTCATCAGATTTAGTATATTTTTCTTATCAATCTCTGCTCGGAAAAATTCCCTTATCATACCTTCATCGCCTTGGAAGAATTTTAGAGATTCGAGTAATGCTTGATAATAAAATTTTTGTAATGCATACATCATAGGACCAAGATCAGCAGTCTTTTGGTATTCTTCCAAATGCTGCATTAGGATTGGGCCATAGTTGTATTTTACAAGTTGATTTACGACACCATCTACATTTGTTTGTGAGAGAATGATTTTCATCTCATCATGAGTAATATTGCCAGCGGAAATCCCCGCTGGTACGTTACGGCTAGAGACTAGAAATGACTCCGTCTCAGTAATTGATCTTCCCATACTTTTTGAAGAAAGTATCAGCTCAATATTGTAAATGTCCCATTTTGACAGATAGGCTCTAACCGCAGACTTACCATTAAACGGTGTTGCCTCTAATGCAATTTTATTGATTTGAACAAGATGTCGGTTCAATGCAACTTCTAAAACTTCTGAAGGTTGGTAAACAGATGCGGCTTTTTCAATCTCTGGTCCATACCATGTGGATTCTAATATTTTGACCATCTCAACATCATCTTTTGCTTTTAAGAGATTTTGCATCATATCTTTAGTAAGAAAATTCATTGATATTGCCTGTAATTTGCCAAAAGAAGATGAATATTGTGAGGTTCCCATTATGATGTCTTCTCCGTAAGAAAATCTTTCACTTGATCCTCATGAGTTCTTAAAAGTTCTTCAAATGTCAGATCTAGTTCTTTTGTTCCATCTTTATTTTCTGCAACTATTCCACCCAAAGTTTGAATTGATGAACCAACAGTTACCCCCATTTCTTTTAAAACTGTACGGTCTTCTTCACGGCAATGAATTGTAATTTTTTGATCTAATTTTTTTTTGGAAGTTTTCACCATAGTTTCTAATGTTTTTTTGTATTGAGGTGTTTTTGTATACTTCTTAATTTCTTGTTTAATGACATTAAAAGCAGAATCCATGTTTGCGTTAATGGCGTCAAACAAAATCTTTTTTGCCTGTAATTTAGCTGCCTCGATCATTCTTGCAAATTCTCTTTCGGACTTTAATTTTGCTTCGTTTGCAAAACGTTCCTGTATTTCTTTTATTTGTGTATCTCTTTGGTTTTGAATAGCAATTCTTTTCTCCCCTAGTTCTTTGTTAAGATTTTCAAGATCCCTTTTTTTCCTATTCTCTATCTCAAGGAGAAAGGTCTCTATGCTCATTACGAATTCCACTATAGTATGCCAAGTAACAGAATGATTCCTAGCACAAATCCAATGATCCAGAGTGTTTCAGGAATGACGAAGAAGAACAATACCTGACCAAATTTTTCTGGTTTTTCAGCAATGATACCCATGCCAGCAGCACCAATTCCTTGTTGTGCATTACCAGTACCAATCAAACCACCAGCTATAGCAATTGCAGCAGCAATAGCTAACAAAGGCTTTGTTAAACCTGTACTTGTAGTTTCGGATTGAGCAAAGGCGGGAGTTGTAAAGAATGTAGAAAGTGCGATCGTCAAACCTGCAACTATTATAATAAAAGATGATTTTGAACGCCTGTTCACCATCAACATGTATGGCTCATTTGGAAGGCTATATTAATCTAATTTTTACAATGACGATCTATTTTTTAAAAACGTAAAACCAACCGAGAATCTGTCTTGATTGTAGCAGAAACTTATATTCAGAACAAAAAGAAAAACCCTGTTGAATCATAAAATTTTTGCTGGATTTTTTGTTTTATTAATAATCATGCCAACTATAACCCAGGCTTTTGGTCATGGCCTAAGTATGGACACTCCTCCTCCTGTGAACTATCAGGGACGTAACATTACAATTACTGCAGAGATGCTTCCTGCATTTTATGATGACGAAGGGATTGATAAACAGATCAAGATACGAGCTTTTGATTCCAAAACAGGTGAAAATATTAAAAATGTAAATTTTCTAATAGGACTAAATTATAAAGATAAAATGATTTTTAGAAATTTCTTCTTTGCTCAACATGGAGATTTGACAATCAAAGTATATCCATCTAGTGATAGTGAAATCGAAATTACTGGTGAAAAAGAGCCTTTACTTGGAGGTTGGATGGATACAGATACAAAACCAATTGAAGTGAAAGGGCCTATCTTCAATTCAGGTGGGTTATACCATTTAGAAATAGCAATCCGCACTATAGATGAGCCAGATAACATACTTGATGAACCAATAAAATATGATGCATACATCAGTATTGGTCAAACTACATACTATGACCAAAAAACAAAAGACGGTCAAGATGTGAAATTCAGAGTAAGATCATACTATGACACAATAACAAATTTTGAGTACAATCCCAGCGAGAATACTATATCGTTTGAAATACCATTTGACTGGAGTGAACTAAACATTAGCCAGATTCCATATGTACATGAAGAGGTATTATTTCCAAAACATTTCGCAGACCTTCTAGCTAATAGCTATACTGGACAAGTAAATGGAATTGATTTATTCAAGTCATCAATTTCAATAGATGATTATTCCGTAGAAGATGGAAGAATAGTACATTTTGTAATTTTACAAGATCATCTCAGGGTGTTAAGAGATGCGCAAAAAAAACTGGTGATCTGCCAAATTATATGAAGTTTAAACTTGTTGCAAGTGATGAAATTAAATTTCCACTTACTGCAAAAACCAATAATGAACAATTTCAGATTGATCTTTCATGGGATCCACCAGTTATACAACCAGGTCAAAAAACCAAGTTCATATTTACAATAAGAGATCCCATAACACTTGAAACAAAGCGAAATTCAGTGTATGATTTTATAATACTTCAAAATGGGAAAGAAATTCACAGATCTTCGGGAAATGCAGTGATTGGAGGTGGATTCGAAGATTTTACTTTTACAGAAGAACAAACAGGTCCTATTATCATCAGATTTGAAAAAATTGTCGGCACATCAGCTTTAACACAATTTGCTATAATCGTAGCTCCTGAGTTTGGACCACCTGCGATTTTGATTCTTATACTTACAATGAGTTTTATTATAATATTGAGAAGTTACCCAAAAAAATTCTGTTAAAGTGAATAATTAGAAACCTTTCTCATTCAATATTAGAGCAAGAAGGGCTGCACGTGTATCCTTACCGTATTCTGCTTGTTTGAAATATTTTGCATGTTTTGTTGAATCCACTTCCGGTGAAATCTCATCAACGCGAGGTAGCGGATGCATTATGATAGCATCTTCTTTCATTTTCTTTATTATTTCAGGACCAATTTTGTAGCTTCCTTTTACTTTGTTATATTCTTCTGCGTCTGCAAATCTTTCTTTTTGTATTCTTGTCACATATATGACATCAAACTCATCTAGATTTTCTTCTAAATTAGTTGATTCTGTGTATGATAATCGTTTTTTTATTTCATATGTAGAATCAGTTCTAATCTTTAATGCTTGTGGTGAAATAAGATGTACGTCTACTTTGTAGTTACCAAGTGCATACAGTAGAGAATAAACGGTTCTGCCATATTTCAGATCACCAACTATTGCTATTTTCAAGCCATCAATTTTCTTTTTCTCTTTTCTCATTGTATAAAGATCTAGAATTGCTTGTGTTGGATGTTCTTCTGTTCCACTACCTGCATTTATCAATGGTTTAGTAGAAACTTCAGCTGCAAATCTGCTAGAACCATCAAGCGGATGTCTTAAGACAAGGACGTCAGAATAAAGTGACATTATCTTTACAGTATCAGCAAGACTCTCGCCTTTTTTTGCAGAAGAAGAAGAAGCATCAGCTATTCCTATATATGTACCACCTAGTGATGCCATTGCGGCTTCAAAACTAAGTCTTGTTCTAGTACTTGGTTCAAAGAAAAGATATCCTAATGTTTTTCCACGTCCAAGCTCACGTCTCTCGTTTGGATTCATGCTAATTATTTTATCAGTAGCATCAAAAATGGTGTCAAACTTTTCTTTATTAAAATCACGTATTGAGACAATGTCTTTTTGGAAAAAAGAATTGCTCATTCCAATTCAATAATATATATGAGTACTATACAAAGTATTCCAATGTCAGAGTCTGATCTTATTGTTAGACGGATCAAAAATGGGACAGTCATTGATCATATTGAAGCTGGTAAAGGTCTCAAAGTTCTAAATGCACTTGAAATAGACGGAAAGGATGGGAATGTAATTACAATAGCGCTAAATGTTCCAAGTGCAAAGGTTTCAAAAAAAGATATCATAAAGGTAGAGAACAGATTTCTAAAAGATGACGATACAAACAAGCTTGCATTGATTGCGCCAAAAGCTACTGTTAACATAATCAAGGACTACAAGTTAGTTGAAAAAAGACGTGTTACTTTGCCAAATGAGATTGAAAGAATTTTCAGATGTTCTAATCCTGATTGTATAACAAATAGTGGTGAAGATATCGAATCAATAATGGATGTTGTGGACAAAACAGGACTTGTCCTTCGATGTAGATATTGTACGAGAATTTTAGATGTTAATGAGTTAAAGTATTACTAGTTTATTGTCCTAGGATGATGAACATCATGACTATACCGTAAATTGCGATTGATTCAACCATACCTACAAAGATAAATACTTTGGATTGTAGAGCTGGATTTTCGCTGATTACGGCAAGACCTGCAGAACCCACATAACCTAGACCTATACCTGCACCAAGTGCTGCAAGACCAAATGCAAGACCTGCGCCCACTAGTTTTGAGGAATTATTTGTTACAGCGCTTACTGCGTCACCTTCAGCACCATATGCAAGGCCAGTCAAACCAGAAATAGATATAGCTAAAACAGTTATAAAGGCATAAACTGGAGATTTCATTTTCAAAATAGGCTCCTTCTCATACCATATTTAAATCATGATATAATATTCGATCAGATTTTGTCAAGAGTTTTCTTTTTGAAAGTTTTCAGATCATCATTTATGGTCTTGGTAAAGGATTCGTGATCCTGATCTAATCTTTGTTTTGAATCTTCTAGTAATTTTTTAATGTCTTCTTTTGCCATTATGCCTTTCTCTTCTCAATGACCGCTTTGACTTTTTTTAACCTTACGAATTCTTCTCGTTCTCTTTCTTCTAGTGTAGAAAGTATGAATTTTACTCGTAGTTGGTATTGTGGAATAATGACATTTTCAAGTGCATTAAGTAGTTTCTGGGTTTTTTCTAATGCCTTTGCAAGACTGAATATAGAGTTTTCATATTCAGCCGCTTTGCAGATTTGTGAAAGCATTGTCTTGATTTGTTTTGCGGCTCTATCAATTGATGCGTTTGTATCGGCAAATCCATAAGGCATAGACTTGGTGCCAATTTCTTTTACGGTAAGAGCAGGAATTGATACATCTACTACACGCTTGACTGTTACTTCTACTTGCATTACAGCAGGTGTGGATTGTGCAACCGAGTCAACTGTGTTTGTACCTAATGAGAGATATGCATCATTAACTGATCTGTATATGTCCTGAAGTGGATTCCAGATGTCTCCCCTAGCTTTTGTTGCATCATTAATCATCTCATCTATTCTTTTTAGTAAGACTTCACGCTTGTCGTCAAGAATTTTTTGTACCATCTTTGCTACTTGACTTGATCGTTTGTACTTGAGAAGCTCTATTTTTGTTGCAGTGACGTTTTGTCCAAAGGACATTTAGCTCGCCTTATAATATTGATCGATAAACTTGTCTTTGACTTTGTTAAGTTCAGCTTTAGGTAAGATAGATGCTGTCTTCCATTCTAATCCAAGTGTTTCTTCAAGAATTCTGTTTTCGTCTACACCTTGCGACAAGACGCTTTGTTCAAACGCATCTCCTACATCCATGTATTTTATATCAACACCGGTAAGTCCAGCTTTTCCTACAATTTCTGAAAGCGCTCTTACTTCTTGTGCTCTTGAATAAGCATCATACATTTGGTTTGCAATTTCCATATGATCTGCGCGTGTTCTTCCTTCACCAACACCATCTTTCATGATCCTGCTAAGACTCATCAAAACATTAACTGGTGGATAGATTCCTTTTCTAAACAAATCCCTACCTAACACAATTTGCCCTTCTGTAATGTATCCAGTAAGATCAGGGATTGGATGTGTAATGTCATCTGCTGGCATACTAAGTATCGGCATTTGTGTTACACTTCCTTTTCTATCACGTAGTCTTCCTGCCCTTTCATAAATTGTTGAAAGATCGGTGTAAAGATATCCCGGATATCCTTTTCTTCCAGGTACTTCTTCTCTTGCTGCACTAATTTCACGTAAGGCTTCTGCATAGTTTGTCATATCCGTGAGTATAACAAGAACATGCATACCGAGATCATATGCAAGATATTCAGCTACTGTGAGTGCTACACGAGGAGTGATGATTCTTTCAATTGCTGGGTCATCAGCTAGATTAAGAAATAGTACACTTCTTTTGAGAGCACCAGATTCTTCAAGACTTCGCTTAAAGTACTGTGCTTCACTGTATTGCACTCCAATTGCTGCAAAGACCACGGCGAATTCTTCACCACTTCCAATTACTGTTGCTTGTCTTGCAATCTGAGCAGCTAAGATGTTGTGTGACATTCCAGAACCAGAAAATATTGGGAGTTTCTGACCTCTGACTAGAGTCAACATTCCGTCTATGACTGAAACGCCAGTTTGGATAAAGTCTTTTGGATAGTCTCTTTGTTCTGGATTCATTGGTTCACCGTTAATATCTAAAAATTTAGAAGCAATTGGGTCAGGAAGTCCATCATTTGGTCTACCAAGCCCATCAAATACTCTGCCAAGAACTTCAGCAGAAACTGGCATTGTCATTGTTCTTCCGATGAATTTTGCTTTTGTTCCGGAAATTGAAAGACCTGTTGTTCCCTCAAAAACCTGAACTACAGCTTTTCCAAATCCAACTTCAACAACTTTTCCTAGTCTTTTTTCTCCACTTGTTGTCTGAATTTCTACAAGTTCGTC
>JAHEYD010000052.1 GCA_023251795.1 Nitrosotalea sp.
AAGTAGACTTTCTTGGAATAGAAAGAAGACTGCAGACAAACCTGCATGACTTTAACGCACTTCCTGCAAGACAACAACTTGAAATCGATATATCGTTGCAAAACATCGAAGTGGGTCACACACCAGCAAGCATACGCGAATCATTATTAGACAAAGTCATATCAGCTGGTGACAAGTTTGTTCGTGCAGTAAAGAAAGAATATTCTCCTGGAATAATAGGTCCGTTTTCTTTGCAGAGTGTGATAACACGCGACTTGGAAATCATAGTGTATGATGTTTCATTACGAGTTCCTGGAAATCCAATTCTTGCAACAACTAGCCCGTATACAAAATACAAATATGGAAGTACGTTTGGTGTTGGAAGAAGAATTGCAATGGAACTTAGAAAAGCTCAGCAAGAAGGAAGACTGGCAGAAATAGTGACCTAAGCTTCCATCTTTTCTTTTAACAAACTCTTTCTTACGAGAATTGGAACATTATAAAATGATGCAAGTGCAACTGCATCAGATGCCCGATAGTTTCGCATTACAAGCTCAGTCTTTCCAGTAAAGTACAGGTTTGCCCGCAATACACTACCGCTTTCGTATACTTTGATTTTTACCATGAGCAGCTCATTTAATTCGGCAATCTCTTCTATCATGTTGTATATGGTTGGAATCGAATCTCTGTGACCATCGATGAAATTTGTTATATGTCTTGCTACCTCACCAGAAAACGCTCTCATGTGGAATTCTTTTCCGTCGTCTGACCTGAGAATCAGAAGGCCCTCGACGCCATAGGGATCAACAAAACCTACGTACGTTATCTTGGCATCCTCATAATCAGAGTCTTGAATTTCGTTGATCTTCACGTTTGATTATCTGAGTCATTCATTGCAGATAAAGCCTTTGGCAAATACAGATACAATTTAATGTCACAAAAATTGAGTTTGGATATAATGGAAAAGCAGGTGACAATGCAACGCTCCTATACTGCAATGATTATTGTGGGATTTTTATCAATCGGAATCTCGTTTTTTATCTATACAAGATATGATTATGCTGCAGTAACCCAAGAAATGATTCCGTTTCTTGAAAGAGTTGCAGTGGGAATGTATGTTGTACTCTTTATGTCATTTGGAGCAATTGCATATGGATTGTATAAATTCTATAAGGTAAAAATTACACAAGGTGGTGATTCCATTTCTTCAATAATTGCAAATGCAATTAACAACAAAAGATCAAAACAAGTCTTTATTGCAAGTGCGATAGGTTATGGAATATTTTTTTCATTGACATCTGGAATACTTGTATATCAACCCGAAGTAATATTTTCACAACACTATGGGGCTGTAGTTCCATCAGCGCACATCACTCCTTGCTGTGGTCCTGCAGGCTACATGCCATCAATAGTTGGATACTTGACAGAACATGTGGGCTTTAAGATAGTCCCGATTAATTTTGTATTACAAGTTACAGTCTCATTTCTAGTAGGCCTTAACTTTGCGCTTGCCTCAAGAGCATTCTTGATGTACAAAAAAACAGGAGGATTGGGTGGGTTTGGTGCAGTAACTGGACTTTTCATAGCTTGTCCTACATGCGCTGGAACCTTACTGACTACCCTTGCTGGAGCTGGCGCGTTAGGTCTCTTTACAGTAGCACTGACACAACTTCAAACTGTATTTATTGCAGCATCGATTCCAGTCTTACTTGCAACTCCTGTAATGATGGCAAGAAACATCAGAAAGTTTACTCTTGGAAGCTGTGCAGTAGACACTAAACTGTGACTGATTTTTTTACTTCAGGTGTCTTCCAATCTCCGATGTTGTATCCATCTCGCCTGAGAAATTTCAGAGTAAGCTTGTAGACAAGCTCGTCATGGTCAACTGTTTCCAGGATCTCTTTCCAGGAGACCTTGCCATCAAGTTCAATTTTTTTTGAGAGCTGACCTGTGATCACTTCGGCAATCTGCTTGCATTGGTCAAAAGTCTTGCCGTTTTTGTAGGCCCTTGTTCTGGTATCACAGCTATCCATGATAAAAATTGGATGAAGTTCAATAAAAAGTTCGTTAAATTAGAGCCGGAAACGCAAGAAACGCTGCATACCAATGTACGTCACGCTAATGGTTATTACCGCGCGTTTCCGGCAACATGCAGTACGTGATTTGAATATTTAACAAAGTATGGTGATTTTCAATTTTGATAATTAAACATCGATCATGTCTTTGGAAAAACGCACTTGATGAGTACATAATCTATGATTCCTTTTTGTGACGCATCTTTCATTTTTAGCAATGACTTGAAGAGAATGTTTTCAAGATATGAAGGATATTCTTTCAAAATTTTGGGTCTCAGAGCATCTCTGTTTTTGATGTAATAGTCAGTTAATGGCTCGTACACGTTTTTTCCTATCTTTTTAAGTTCGCTGATGTGAAAGCCCCCTCTTGCTATTTCGGATTTGATATTATCCAATCCGTAATGTTCTGATGCCCACGTAAAAGAAAGGATTCCTAGTTTCATAAATGACGTAAGAGACTCCTCTGTGGTAACAGGAATTGCCATAACTAGAATTCCGTCTTTGTTTAAGACCCGCCTTGATTCTCTGATGAATCTAGTCAATGGTTTGAAATGTTGTGCAGATTCTAGAGCAATTATTCTATCAGCGCAATTGCTTGCAAGCGGCAAGGTTGTCGAAGTAGAATTTACAAATGATACGCTGTTGTGTATAGGTGGTGTCTTTAGCTGGTGAAAATTAATATTTACACATGTAATGTGCAACAAATCATGCATTGCTTTCCAATGCATTGCAGGTGCAAAAAAACCACTGCCTACGTCTATCACAGTTTTTGCAGAATCTAGTTCAGCTAGATTCCCAACTACGGTGCACAGTTCACGTTGAGCTTCGATAGGATCCAGTGTGTTTTGATTCCAAAGTCCAAAGTTGAGCATCTTGCCACCAGTTGCAAGCTGCATTATGGCAGAAAGTGAGTTGTAGAGATTGACCACATCATGCTCGTTGCGTCTAAAAGTCCACAAAAGAACCTGAATTGGATTAATTGAGACCAATGTTATTTCTAAACCGATTGTTGATATATACTAGTCAGATAGTTTTCATTTCATGCTTGTTTTCTTGACAAATTCAAGTATTCCAGTATAATCCAACTCGCCAAAGCCGTTTTCAATGGCATCTTGATACAGCTTGTTTGCAAGCGTTGTCATTGGTAAAGACAGATTGAATTTTTCTGCGGCCTGGTTTATTGTATCAAGATCTTTTTTCATCATCTTAAGAGTAAAGGTTGGTTTGAAATCTCCTTTTATCATCTTGGGGCCTTTGTTTACACTCATTCCTGTCTTGAAATATGTAGAGTTTAAAATTTCTAAGAAAGTTTCTGGATCAAGACCTGCTCCTCTAACCAAGGTAATGCTTTCTGACAAAGATAATGCAAGAATGGAAATCTGCAGGTTCATTGCAAGTTTCATTGCATGACCTGAACCGTTTTCGCCTAGGTAGAACGTCTTGCTTCCAATGGTGTCAAAGATTTTTTTATGATTTTCATAAACTGATTTGTTTCCCCCGACCATTATAACAAGCTCCCCGTTTTCTGCTTGAGCTGGACCGCCCATTACTGGTATGTCAAGCATGGAAATTCCTTTCTCTGCATATTTTTTTGCAATTTCTCTTGTTGATACAGGGTTTGTCGTGCTCATGTCTGCTACGACAAGTCCGTCATGTTTTCCGTCTGCGATTCCATCTTTTCCAAAAGAAACAGCTTCTACAGCGAAAGCATCTTTAACTATAGTTATCACAAAATCAGAAGACTTGGCAACATCTTTTGGAGAATCAGCTACTGATGCTCCAAGAGTTTTTAGCTTGTCTGCTTTTTCTCTAGTCCTGTTGTAAACAGTCAATTGGTAGCCTGATTTTAAAAGTCTGGTTGCTACAGCCTTTCCAAGCATCCCAGTTCCAATAATTCCTATCTTATCCAACGACATACGTTGTTTTTTGATTAGCTTTGTATTCTTTCCTATTTCAGATCAGTTCTTCCAATTCTCCACAAGTTTCATGAATCTATCATTGCTTCTCATTTTATCAAAATCAATGTCTCCTCTTGCTTTGACTCTAAATGTAAGGTCCATCTTGATTGCCTGTTCAAGCATGTCTATAGACTCATCAAACTTGTTTTGGAGTGCTTTGCTGCACGCCTTGTGATAAAGAGTATTGGCATGCTGTGGATGTGTCTCCAAGATTTTGTCATAATATGATATTGCTTTTTCACAGTCTTTCAAATAATGATAGCACAGTCCTGCGTTGATTAACCCCAATACATTGTTATGATCTATTTCCAAAACCCTGTCATAACAAACCAACGCATTATTGTATTTGCCAATCTTTCCTAAAGCATGTCCTTTGTTTAGTAACGCGTCAAGATGATCAGGATTAATCTCTAATACTTTGTTAAAATACAAAATTGATTCTTTTGGATTTCCTGTCTTGCGAAGTATGATGCCTTTGTTGAATAATTTATCAATACCTTGCAATTCTTCCATACAGTAGATACTCTAGATGTGTATAAATCTGAAACTTTCTTATATAATTAAAATAGAATCTGTGACATGCCACTGACAAATGACATCATAATGCGATTAAACGAAATTACAACATCGGTTTCTAGTAAGAAGAACATTTCACAAGACGATGAGAATATGATCAAAAACATCTTCAAAAGTATAGTTGAAGGTGGTGGAAGATACGATGTATATGAGATAGAATCTTGGTTCTCACTAGAAGGGTCATGGAAAGATAAATCAGTAATAGATCGTATAATGAACATGGCGCATTATCAACAAACAAAATACGAAGAAAAAAACAAACTAAAGTTTGTCTCTGATGACTGTAGTTGCGAAAATTAGAACAAAAAATTCAAAATTTCTGTTAAATGCTACACTTTTATTGCCTCGATAAGCGATCTGTTTTGTTGTTACTAAATTGTAATTTCAAAATAACATGGTCAAGCAGAATTGGATATGAAAATGCTAACACATCAAAGATCCCTTCCAGTGCTGGCGTGTATGAAATTCAAGGGAGAAAAACTTCAGACGGTGGATATACAAGAAGATTTGTTGGCACAACTGATAATTTGCAGCGAATTTACGCAAAACATTTGTTAGATAATGAATCAAATGAAAAACTAAAGGCATTTCTGAAAGAAAAAAAAGCATTCTTTAGATACGTGACAAGCGATGGAGAAACCACAAGAAAAGATATAGAAAAAGGTCTTTACCTCAAATACAAACACAGCTTTAACACAACTGATACTGTGTCATCTGGCTCAGGAAAATACGACAAAATTAACATAACCGAAACTAACGCAGAGTAATTGAATTTATTCTGTCATGTAACATGGTTACATCAGGCTTAATATGATTTTTAACGATAATGATGTCAGACATGAACGCCAGCTGCTGTTGCTCTCAGAACTCATAACCAAGACACATATGCCTTCCCATGGCAATTGCCCAAAGATGGCGTTCTTGTCATTTTATTTTGTAAAATTATGCATTAAAACCTATATTGTACGATAGAACGTGATTTTGTATGACTGAGATAAAGGCATCTATTCAGATAAATTCTCCAGTAGACAAAGTCTGGAGTATCGTGTCTGATCTTGACAGAGAATCAAAATTTTGGAACAATATTACAAAGGTCAGAACCTTATCAACAGAAGGAAATGTTGTAAAACGCGAGATTACGATGGGCAAAGTGGAAAGATGCCTGCAGACTGTAACACTTTATCCGCAAGAAAAAATTCTTGCAGAATTTACCAAGGGAATAATTGGCGGCACAAAAACAACTACACTAAAACCAAGTGCTGGTGGTACCAACCTGGAAATATTATGGAATGTTAAATTCAAAGGAATGGCAGGATTCATGTCAGGAAAGCTAAACAGTGATTTTCAAGATCATACGGAACAAGCTCTTCTTGCAATAAAACAAGCAGCCGAAGGCAGTACTCCGCAATCGTCATTTAAGATGGAAACAAGAACCCACTGGGCAGACAAGTTCGATTCTAACAAATAAGTCTGTTAATTTACCACATGCCCCCGCCACCGCCTGGATTATCAAAGTTTTTCTGAGACGGGCGGGCGTGAGCTTTTTTCATATGCCTTTCTAATCGTACAGGATCATTTAGTTCCATACCGCATTCTTTGCATTTTGTTTCAACTGCTTTTTTCTTGAAAAGGCCCATGATACCATCAGGATTATACTGATATTAAAATTGAATTGTTTGGTCTATTGCAAATCTTCTTTTTTTATTCCACTTGTTTCAATTTCGTATCTTAGCGGTGCTGGCAATTCATGATATGCCTTGTCTACTAGGATCTTGATTTGATCATCTGGAACATTGACTTTTCTTAACAGGGTTCCGCGCTGGTGCGCAAAAGCATTTTTCCAAAATCCTGACCCATCAAATGTTCCTATCTTTGGCAAATATCTCGATGGTCTACCCATGCTCTGCTCTCTCTTTTGCTAATTTGTATTCTCTTGCCCTTTGTTCCATCCTTGTTTTTCCTTCTGCAAATTTTCTCCTGTCCTCATCGGTTTCAAGTACTAGTTTTGGTACTGGAGTTGGCTTGCCATCCTTGTCAAGCGCTACTGCAGTAACATAGGCCGTACCTGTAAGAGTTCGAGTGTTTTTTGCAATATCTTCTGCTTCCACTTTGATCTCAATTTCCATCGATGATTTACTGACATAATTTAGTCTGGCGCTTACTATCAATGCATTTCCTACATAGACTGGTTTTAGAAAGTTGACTCTGTCAATACTTGCAGTAACAATGTTTGTCTGAGCATGTCTTTGTGCAACAAGACCAGCTGCAAGATCAATTTGTTTTAGGATCTCGCCTCCAAAGACATTTCCAGCTGGGTTTGCATCAGATGGAAACATGCGTACTATCATCTCTGCTTTTGATTCGTTTGGGCTCTTTGCTTTCAAAGAATTTCAGATTAGACTGGTTTCTCCCTTTTTATTTATCTTCTTTTACTTGGTACTCTTCAAGGAAATCTTCTGGCTCTCCAGTTTCATTTTGTTTTAACCATTCTGCCATTTTTTGAATGACTGCTTTTTTGGTAAACTTGCCATCTTTTGTAACAAAATATTCTTTTTTTGATTCTCTAAACTTTTTGTAATCCATGCCTTTCATAACTATCTATAGAAAAACTAGTAGAAATCTTCTTGCCTTTCCGGTGTCTGGTAAAATGAAACGAAGTTTAGTGATGCATGGGAATTTATTCTTCTTTGTTAGGAATCAAACATGCACAAAGACAGGGGCATTTGTAAAGGCGTTTGTAAAGAGTACAAGGTTAGAAAGCCAAGAGATGGAACTAGTCGCTATTTGTCAGGCCAAGTACGATGTCAGATATGTGGGGTTTTTATCACAAGGCAAGGATGTCATGACAGAGAGGAAAACCCTGCAACTGATGAGACTGTAGATCTGTACTGTAATTGTTGTAACTGTATGGTAAGATCAAAGCCAAGAAACAAGCCAGGAATGAAGCTCAAAAAAACACCTCAAGAAGAATATGAGGGATTGAAAAAAAGATTAGAGAAATGAATCTATGTCTTAAATGATTTAAGATGATAAGAGGTAAAACTAAGCAGAAGCTATCATGGAGTGGTGAAAGAAACTGAGTTATTATAGAAGAAAACGCTGTGAGGATTGTAACAGAGTTAATTGCACTAAAGGATGCAACTGCGATTGCCACTACGAACCAAGAGGCTAAAGTTAGAATTGCGTTAACGTTCTTTTTGATCTATCTGATTTAGATTCATTAAACTAAAAATAATTTAAACCAAATCGATTCCATCTAGTAATTTCCAAATTTGGCAGATGGGGTTTATACGTTAATTTAGGTTTTTTCTTCATATGATAAGAGAGGATACACTGTTAGCCGAGTCGGTACGTAGCGTGATCAAGGATAACTTGAGTGAAAAAACATTGAAAAAAATTGAAAATAGGCTATCTGAAAAATACCATATGTCAATCCCGCATAATGTTAGTGAATTTCCTAAACTTGATGACGTTTTACGAGAATATTTTGGTGCAGGCGCAGAAAACCTCGAAAAAAGGATTATGGCACACCTGCTTTCTTTGGAAAAATCTCAAAAATAATTTGTAAATAAGTTAGGCCGCTCATTTTTTTAAAATAACTGTTTATTTTTTGGTATGTAATGTACTAAACATACGTAATATTTTATAATTGATTGATCTCTCGGTTTCTGCTGGCGATTATCAAGTTTGGAAGTATTTCAACAAATGCCCACTACTAACAGAGTCACGTTGAGACTGCCAAACCAAGTTTTAGAGATATTAAAAGAAGAAGCTGAAAAAAAAGACCTCACATTAAATGCACTTGTGTCCAAGATTCTTTTCAAAAACATCTCATTTGATCTACAAGTGAAGGCTATGCCTAACATAACAATACCACCTGAAATATTTATAGAGTTCATAAATAAAAGTGACAACTCTACAATAGAAAAAATTGCTAAAAACGGACCTGCCTTGGTTAAAAAGTTGTTTAGAATTCTTGGTTTGACGTTTGATCTTGATAATGTAATAAACAATTACTTTGAGATGGTTGGAAAATATTGCGAGTGGTACAAGTTTTCTCACCAGATAAAGCACAATAGGTACAGGCTTGTCTTTAATACCATGTTAGGTCACAAGTGGGCAATTTTTCTTTCAATATATGCAAAATCCATACTGGAATCGCTTAAAATTCATCTTGATGAAGAGTCTGTCAACGACGGTGTAATTGTCTTTGAATTTTCTAAGAGAACAGCTTGATGTTGTGAACATCTGATTCTAAAATTATGATTCAATGCTTATTTTTATGAATTATTTTGAAAAAGTTGAGATTTAGTATCTTGTTCTTGTGATTTAGTAACAAGAAAATTTAAAGTTAAATAGAATATGTTATTGACTAAGAATAATGGAAAACACAAATCCAAATGACAAACCAAAAAATGACAGGATGGTACATGCATCCTTTAGAAAAGTAGTTGCTTTTGATCTGTTCTTCTTTGGATTGGGCATACTTGTAGGAATTGGAATTGGAGTATACCTAATAGCCAAATAATCCTTCTTTTTTTGATCTCAAACCATTTTCAATTTTTCTCTTGTTCTAATAGTTGCCTTACTATCCTAGTATGCGAATCAATGAAATCTTTTGCATACATGTCGGCATGTCTCTCGGAACCTCTATGGACTCCAAGTTTTGATCGTATGTGATGATAATATTCATGCAAGACTATGAAGGGATTGTAAAAAACGTCAGAGTTTAAAGCATAAATCTTTTTTTGGGAGGGTACATAAACCGCATATGCCGTCCTTCGTTTTCCTTTGATTGTTCCAACTACTATTTTGGGATTTTCAACGTGATAGAACTCACTTAGCTTTTCAAGAGCAGTTTCTGTTTTCTTGTTTAGAATCATTTGAACTATTTTTGCCTTGGTTAGGTCATCAAGTTCTGGCACGCTTCAGATTATAAAATGTATAATATAAGCAAGAACTCCTTGTTATTTCAGATTAACCAGATTAAACCGAAAACATGTTATAAAACAAATAAAAAATAAAACTATGTGGTTT
>JAHEYD010000053.1 GCA_023251795.1 Nitrosotalea sp.
TGTACGCTTTCTCCCAACTTTTTTCATTCCATGCTTCACGTAGTGCTCCCATGATAGAAAATTTTACATTTATTATGACATTTTCATTTAACTTGAATTCATCATTTGATTTTACTAATTGTATATTACCGATAAAGCTCTTTTCACTAGTCACGCACCGTAATGATTTATATCCTCAATAAGTGTTTTTTTGATTTACAATGGATGCAAAGATAACAGACTCTTCTTCAAAAGAAATTAGCTTGACCATCACAAAATCTGACATCGCTACGCTATACATAGTGCAACATGAGTTGCTAAAAGAACCCAGTGTAGAATTTGCTGGCGTTATAATGAAACATCCACTTACTAAAGAATACTGGATGCGTGTTAACACATCAAAAGGAAACCCATTAAAGGAAATAGAAAAGGCTACAAAAACTGCCATTGAATATGCGAATGAATTAAAAAAATTAGTAAATTCTAAAATTAAAGGTGCTTAAATGAAATTTTGCCCCAAGTGTGAGGCACGTCTAAAACAAGATAGCTCTGATAAAAATTCTACTTGTCCAAAATGTGGTTATAGTGAAAAGAGTACAAAACAACGAAAACAAATCACAGTAGAAAGTAAATCAACAATTGATGTATTGGATGAAAATGAGGGTAAAGAAACTTTACCAACCATAAAAATTGAGTGTGGAAAATGCGGATATGGTGAAGCTGTATGGTGGATGCTGCAAACTAGAAGTGCAGATGAACCAACAACTCAATTTTATCGTTGTACTAAATGTAGTTACACTTGGCGAAACTACGCATAACGTTTAACTTGAACATGTTAGACATGTGATTAAGTTTGGTATTTTCAGCAAAGACTAGTTGCTCAGATGAATGGAAAGCAATAATTTCAGCAATTTCAACTTTAGTTGAAGAAGCAACATTTGAGTCAACTGGAGAAGGTATAACATTTAGAGGAATGGATCCATCTCATGTTGCACTAATAGATATAGCGTGGCCCAACTCAGCATTTGAAAAATACGAGTGCGATAGTGATGTAAAGTTTGGGGTCAGAATTGACGAGTTTTCCAAATTAATCAAAAGAGCAGATAAAAAAGACAGCATAGAGATCAGTATTTCTGAAGACAATCTCTTACTTGTAACAATAGGCAAAAATAAGAAATACAAAATGAGACTTATTGAGAGTTCTGCAACTGATACCCCATTGCCAAAAATCTCCTATAATACAAAAATTGGAGTGACCTCAACAGAGTTTGATAAAATTCTGGGCGATATTCAAGTAGTATCAGAATATTTATCCATAAATGCAACTGCTACCAAAGCTGAATTTTCTGGAAGGGGAGATTCTGGTGAAGCAATTATAACTTTAGAAAAAGGAATGCCAGAAATGCCTGAGATTGACGTAAAAGAACCTAGTATTGCAACCTACAGCTTGGAATATCTTAACAGTATTGTAAAAGCGGTGGGAACAGTTGCTGGTACCGTGATTTGTGAATACTCGACCAAGATGCCACTAAGACTAGAATTCAAAGTTGCAAACGTGGGCAGAATTCATTTCTATTTGGCACCTCGAGTAGAAAGTTAAAGCATTTAAGGACAATTAAAAGAGATATACTGAATTGAAACTCGTACTGAAGTTTGGAGGAACATCAATATCTTCTGCTTCAAACATTAGATATGTAGCTAAACTTTTACAATCATTATCCAAAGAACATAAGATAATTTCTGTCTTCTCTGCAATAACTGGCGTAACTGATGATCTGATACGCATTACTTCTCTAATACAAAAAGGAAATAAAGATGTCGCAAATAACTTAGCAAAAAAAATAATCAAAAACCACATGCAAATAGCAAGTCAGTGTGTAAAAAATCCAAAAATACGAAAAGAACTAGTAGAAAAGATGAGAGTTGATTTATCAGAACTTGAGGAATTATTGCATGGCATGCTCTTGCTTGGGGAAGTAACCCCTCGTTCCTCTGATTATCTAATATCATTTGGTGAACGGCTATCTATCAATTTGATCGCTTTTACCTTAAACGATTTAGGTTCAAAAGCAGTTGCTCTTACAGGCAAAGACATAGGCATAGTAACAGACTCGAATTTTGGTGAAGCAAAACCTCTGATGGATACAACAAGACTTCGTGTATCACATACGGTTGAATCGCTTTTAGAAAAAAAAATGCTTCCTGTCATTGGAGGTTTTGCAGGTGCCGATCAATATGGAAACATAACCACATTTGGCAGAGGCGGTTCTGATTATACCGCGACAATTGTAGCTTCTAGCATAAAAGCAGATGAAGTTTGGTTGATGAGCGATGTAGACGGATTGATGACAACGGATCCAAAAATTGTAAAAAATGCCAAAGTGCTCAAAGAAGTATCTTATACAGAAGCAATGGAAATGGCACTCTTTGGTGCAAAACATATCCATCCACGTGCACTTGAACCACTAGTTACAAAAAAAATTCCATTAAGGATTAGAAGCACTTTCAACATTAAAAATTCTGGCACTCTTGTTACGGCATCACCAAAGGCTGATACACAAAAAACTGTGAAGTGTGTTAGCACAATACGACATACAGGATTAATCGATGTTAGAGGTGGAAGTATGGTTGGTGCACCTGGAACAGCAGCAACTATATTTTCTACACTAGCAAAGGCTGGAGTTAATGTTATGATGATCTCGCAAAGTCCTTCCGAGTCAAGTATTTCTATCATTGTTAAAAAGAACGATCTTGATAAAGCAGTAAACGCACTTGAAATGAATCTGCTAGGTAAGATAATCAAAAAAGTTGAGGTTACAGTAGATGTAGCAATAATAGCATTGATTGGTTCTGGAATGCGAGGAATTGTTGGAGTAGCTTCAAAAGTGTTTGCAGCGGTAGCAAAAAAAGGTGTTAACGTTGTTATGATCGCACAAGGTTCATCAGAACTAAATCTAGCATTTGTAGTTAAAGATGCTGACTGTAATACTGCAGTACAGGCATTACATGATGAATTTGAGCTTGCAAAAATAAATTGAATATGACAAAGCAATCTAGAAAAAAGCATTTATGTAAACTATTGATTTTGATTGTATGAACAAATACTTGGTTGTGACAATAATCGCTGTAGTTGTAGCTACGATTTTTTCGGTACCTTTACTATCAGATCAATTTGTTAATGCAAAGACACTAAAAAAAATTCAATTTACACAAACACTAACTTCAATGCAGGATCCAGGCCAAGGACATGAAAGTCATCAACTTGCAATAATATTGTCTCCTAACAAAGGAGCCATTTATGATGGCTCTATAACATATGCTGCAAGTGAGCCAGTACAAATTGTTGTTTTACATGAAATTAACAAAGAAGATGCAAAAGGACAACCAACATGGACGGTAGATAGCGATACTGTCTTTGGACTTACACTTGTAGATCCTGGTACCAATGCAGGTTCGTATGAATTTACAGGTGCTGCATTAGCTTTACATACAAAAAATACAAGCAAATTCACCACCACGGTAAGTGTAGATGGATGGATACGAGGACAAACACCTGAATTCATGGAAAAGAAAGAAGAAACTATTTTCGAATCATCTTTGAAATTATCACGATCAAGTGTTCCAGCAGAAATTCCACTACACAAAGCGTTCTTTGATGGAAAACCTGTTTACTATATAATCACAGATACAAATGATAAAACACATGCCAAGGCAATCTCCGAAAAACAGAAATGGAAAGTTGAAATCGCTCCTCCACTAGGTAAGACCCCAAAAGAATCATTGGGTGACGTTTACATGTTTCTTAATGGAATAGAAGGAAATGGAACGCGTGGATTCCAAGATGAAGTCTTTTCAAGTACACCAGCACAAACAGAACAATATAGCGCAATACATTCTGTAACACATGTCACTTGGAAAGACAATCAGGAACCTGAGGTTCTAGACTCTGTTCAAAAGATTCTTGATGCACAAAAAGAAGATAAAATAGAACTTGAAAAAACTAGTGCAATAATTAACATGCCACAAATTGTATGGCCTGATGGTCAAATGCCTGTGAGGGCAGACAAGACTCTAGCTGATGATACACCATATGTTGGTGAGCAAATTCTTGAGATAAACTTGGAAAAGATGACTGTAACCTTTGTAGCACATAGAGGATGGGGACCTGATGGTAGAACAATGTACTATATTGTAACAGATGCAACACCTTCTGGACCTGCTAGTATGATGGGAGTGACTAATGTACCAACACTTGCAAAAACGCTAAATAGCACAGCAGTAGTAGACCAATACCAATTTACAAATGGAATCAAAGGTTCAGGGCCTCTTGGTTTTCAACCAGACATTGCATCAGCTACTTTGGGCGATGATACATACAGTCCACTATGTAGAATATCTATAGTAACATGGAATGAATCTGCCAAAGCATCAGTTCTTGAGACAATAGATGACATCAATGCAAAGAAATCAACTGGAGATGTAACAGTAGAACTGGCAAAACCAATGGACAGTGATTATATTGTAAACTGTCCTTTCATAGATCCATTCCAATAGAATGAATCTTTGAAAACGGATAAATTGTATTAAAGGAGGATTCATCATAGAATGACGGGAAAATTATACATCGTTGGTGTTGGTCCTGGTCATCATGATCACATGACATTTCGTGCAAAACAAGTAATTGAAGAAAGTGATACGATTGTAGGATACGAAACTTATGTAGACTTGGTGGCTGATCTTATCGAAGGTAAAGATGTCTACAGATATGCAATGACTCAAGAAGTAGAAAGAGCACGTCAATGCATTGAGATTGCTCAATCTGGAAGAACAGTCTCTCTTGTTTCAAGTGGAGATCCTGGAATCTATGGAATGGCAGGCCTGATCTATGAGATTCTTGCAGAATCAGGATGGGATAGAAATAATGGGTTGTATGTTGAATTAGTTCCCGGCGTATCTTCGCTTAATTCTTGTGCTGCCTTGGTTGGTTCTCCACTAATGACAGATTTTGCCGTAGTAAGTATGAGTGATTTACTTGTTCCTTGGGAAATAATAGTAAAAAGAGTAGAAGCTGCAGCACAAGGAGATTTTGTCATAGTGATATACAATCCGTCAAGCAAAAAGAGAATTCACCAACTACAAGACACTAGGAAAATTTTGTTAAAATACAGATCTCCTACTACGCCAGTAGCTATAGTAAAAGGCGCATACAGAGAATCTCAAACAATAGTCCTTACTGACCTGGAAAATTTAGAGAGTCATTCTGACAAACTTGGCATGATAAGTACAGTAATTATTGGAAATTCATCTACATATATGTACAAAGATATGATGATTAATCCACGTGGTTATACATCAAAATACAATATAGTAGAACCTCAAGCAAAAAATTAACATGAAACCAATCCATGTGGGTTTTACTTTACCGCAAGGGTGGCTCGATGAATTTCCTGATAACAACGCATACGATCAATTTCTGTTTTCTAAATCGGTTGCACTAAAGGCCGAGCAGCTTGGTTATGATGCTGGCTATGTATACGATCATTTCATTCCATATTATGGTGATAAACACACTCTTCCTTTTTTTGAAGCATACACACTTCTTTCAGCAATTGCAGCAATCACAACAAAACTAAGAGTTGGCCAGGTTGTTACTTGTAATTCATACCGTTCGCCATCGCTTTTGGCAAAAATGTCTTCTACATTAGATGCAATAAGTAATGGGAGACTAGAATTTGGTATTGGTGCCGGTTGGTTTGAACAAGAGTACAACTCATATGGTTATCAATTTGATAGCGCATCAACAAGAATTGAACAACTTGATGAATCACTAATTATAATAAAAAAAATGTGGCAGAAAGAAAAGTCAAGTTTCAAAGGAAAACATTATTTTATCAAAAATGCTATATGCAGTCCAAAACCGGTTCAAAATCCACATCCTCCAATAATGGTTGGTGGCGCTGGTCAGAAACTAATCGCAGTAGCCGCAAAACATGCAACACGATATAATCACCCATTTGGTACCCCAGAAATTCTACAATCAAAAATTGAAATGCTAAAAATCCAATGTAAAAAAATTGGCAGAAAGTTTGATGAGATTGAGAACTCTGTCTTGTTACGAGTTCTTGTTGGAAAAGATAAAGACGATATAAAACAAATTGTTACTCAATTAAAAAAGAAAAATGAATCCATTTCAGAATTTATTATGCGTTCAAAAGATAGCATTGCACTTGGTACACCTGATGAAGTAATAGAATACTTACAAAAATATGTGAATATTGGTATTAGGTATTTTATTGTGAATTTTATAGGACTTTCAAATTCACTTGAAATGCTTTCACTATTCTCAAAAAAAGTTAGACCAAGACTTTAAACACTTTTTTTAATAGTTTCTAGAAGTTCATCTTTTAGATTTATGTTCTCTCTTAAGGTAGAAATTATTTTGATCAGGTATCTTTCTACCATGTTCTTAAGATCGGATGGATGAAGTTTTTTTTGTAAGAAATCTGATTCTAACTGTGCATAATTTGTGTATGTTATATTTCCACCAAATTTTGTAGATCTTTCAATTAAAACTTCACTAAACTCGTGAAAAATTATGTGTCTGGAAATTGCCAGTAAGGGATTATTTTCTGCAATTCCTTCTGGACACCACGCCTTCTTAATTTTAGCTCGTATATCGTCATCAGAATCATGGATAAATATGCCAGAGGATGGCTTTGACTTGCTCATCTTGCTTGCTATCTTGTCATCTTCTCCAGAGGCAGGTTCTGGTTCTGCAAGACCAGGAAGAAGGCGGTGATGTATAGCTACTGGCACTTTCCATTTCATTTTTGGGAAAATCTCTCTTACCAACATGTGGATCTTTCGCTGGTCCATTCCAGAATGAACAATATCTAGATCCATCGCATGAATATCTACTGCCTGCATAGGAGCATAAAGCATCTGAGCCAAGTCAAGTTTGTCTTTCTCTGATCTACCCATGATTGTTAGCGTTCTCATAGCACGAGAAAGTGACATGTGCTTTGCAAATTGAATTAATTCGGTCCAGTACTCTTTTCTGGAATCATAGAGCTTAGAGCCCTGAAGTATCTCTATACCTGGACATAAAAGACGAAAGGCGTCAGCATAGTACTCTGAAACTTTTTTTATTGTTTCTAAATTGCCGCCAAGCTTGTCATTGATAAATGTATGCCAGTCTGCCAAAAAAACAGAACATTTTACGCCAGCTTTGATAAAATCATTTATCTTAAAACCAGTTAATATGAGACTGCCAAGATGCAAAAAACCAGAAATTTCTAATCCTATGTAATGTTTTGGATGCGAATTAGTGTTAAAAAGATTTACCAGTTCTTCACTTGTAACAACTTCTTCGGTAGGATCTCTTGTTACAAGTGCAACTTTTTCTGTAACATCCAATTCGAATCAGATTTTCTTTTGTAAACCTATAAAGTTACGCATTAAGTTCGTGTTCTTGTTTTCTAGGTCTTGTACTTAGATAAAGTGCATGTGAACTTATGATAAGTGCGGCAAGAAACATCTTTGTGGCAAATATTAGATTCCATGGTCTTGTTGGATCGGGATATGCAATTGTTAAAGAATCAATATCTGGAACTTTTCCATCCATAATCCCTGCAGTTATCTGTGCATTAAGAATTGTAAAATTATACATGACTTCATAAAGACAAATAGCCGAAAATCCAACAAGCATTAACTGTAAAAGTGACATTCTCAATGAAGGTATTCGTACAGTTTTTTTCCATCCGATCCTTGTTACACAGTACCATCCTATTATAGAAGAAAAGAATAACCATGTTGTTAACTTGGCAAAATGCTTGTAAGGAAATTCAGTTTTTACCAAGACTTCTCCCAAGACATAAGTCCCTTTTTCTGACCATTCTTCAAACATTGCATATACTCCAAATGCGGTAATTGAAGACATAATCACTGCACAGGCATAGAAAATGTACAAAAATATCCTGTAACCAGTCTCATGCTCATGTAAGTGTACTTTCATTAACTTTGACACACTTAGTCCAAAATATAAAAATTGGTTTTCATAAAATTGAAGAGGTTTATTACAGTATTTGCAAACATAATCCTAGTAATTGAAAATTCCAATAAATATTCCAATTATAGGTAAAGAAGAAATCAACGAAGTACACTCTGTACTTACAGAAAAATCTCTTACATCTTCTGCAAACTCAGGTGGTAAACGTGTGCAAGAATTTGAACGGTTGTTATCATCATTTGTTAAATCTAAATTTGCAATTGCAGTAAATTCTGGGACAGCTGCATTACAAGCAGCACTTTATGCACTAGATATTAAAAAAGGAGACGAAGTACTTCTTCCATCGTTTACTTTTGTTGCCACTGCTAACTCTATAGTATCCGTTGGAGCAAAACCAGTATTTGTTGATATTGCAAAAGAAAATTATACCATGGATCCCAATGATCTCAAAAAAAAAATTACAAAAAAATCCAAGGCAATAATCCCTGTTCATCTTTACGGTAATGTAGCTTACATCGACGAAATTATAGAAATTGCCAACAAATATGACCTGGAAATAATCGAGGACGCAGCTCAATCCCTTGGTTCAAAATACAAGGGAAAACAAACAGGAACCTTTTCCAAACTTGGTTGCTTTAGTATGTATGCTGCAAAGGTAATTACATCTGGGGAAGGAGGTGCCATAGTAACAAATGACAAAAAATTGTTTGAAAAGCTTAAACAGATAAGAAATCATGGAATGTTGCATGGGTACGATACCAGAATTCTTGGCCTAAACATGCGACTTCCAGAAATCAACGCCGCAATAGCAAAAATACAGATGAAAAAATTAAGTAAATTTCTAAGCCAACGAAGAGCTAACGCAAAAATTCTTACTGAAATTTTATCAGATCTGAACATTACCATTCCCCATGAGAGAAAAGGTGAAAGAGTCAATTGGTATCTTTACACAATAGCTACCAAAAATAGAGATAAGTTGATGAAAAAGCTAAACTCTGAGGGAATAGGAGCCTCAATTTATTACTCGCAGCCTGTACATAAAACACCATTTTATAAAAACAAACTAAAGCTTCCAGTTACAGAATGGGCAGCTTCAAATGTTCTCAGCTTACCAGTGCATCCACTTGTGAACAAACAAAATCTGCACCAAATTGCAAAGATCATACATCAGGTCATAAAAAGATGAATATCGTAGAAAATATTGCCGGAGAAATATGCAAAATCATCCTTCCAATTAACGAAGAAGTATTTTTTGGAAATTCAAAATCCTCAATTGCAGTATGTACGCTTTCTAGCATGAAATTACTAAAAAAGATTTCAAATTCATCTATAATGTCAGAAATTAATCTAGTAGGAAGATTACTTTCAGAAAATAAAGGAATAGATTCACTTATCAAACATGTAATATCGAAAAAAAATATTAAAACAATTTTGATTTGTGGCAAAGACA
>JAHEYD010000107.1 GCA_023251795.1 Nitrosotalea sp.
GAGATTCTTGCGTTTGAAATTATATTTTGATTAATTCTTTAAATTACCATACTGCTTGAGTTTTCTTATGAAAGAACAAGGCAAGATATGGATGAATGGCAAACTTGTACCGTTTAAGGATGCCAAAGTGCACGTGCTTACTCATGCGTTGCATTATTCCACAGCAGTCTTTGAAGGAATCAGATGCTACAACACACCAAAAGGTTCTATGATATTTCGTTTACCAGAACATGTTGACAGGTTGTTTAGCTCAGCTAAAATGTATTCCATGAAAATACCATATTCTAAAAAACAAATTTCTGATGCCATAATACAGACAGTTAGAAAAAGTACAATGAAGGAGTGCTACATTAGACCAATAGCATACTATAGTTATGGCATGCTAGGATTAACACCAACTGCAAACAGGATCGATGTTGCCATAGCATGTGTTGAGGCATTACAAGAATATACAAAGGCAGGAAAAATTCGTGGGACACGATGCAAAGTTTCAAGGTGGCTAAGGATTGATTCTAGATCACAACCTATGCAAGCAAAGGCAGCTTCAAACTATGCAAATGCAGCACTTGCCAGAGTTGAAGCATTAAACGACGGTTATGACGAATCAATAATGCTCAATTATGATAACAAGGTAGCTGAGGGAAGTGCAGAGAACATATTTTTAGTAAATAATAACAAAATAGTAACTCCTCCTCTGAGTGCTGGCATATTACCTGGAATAACCAGAGATAGCGTCATAAAGATAGCAAAGGCAGAAAAATTATCTGTCATAGAAAAGAATTGTAATCTAAAGGAACTATTTTCAGCAGATGAGATATTCATGACTGGAACAGCCTCTGAGATAAAACCAGTTACGGAGATTGATGACAAATCCATAGGAAATGGCAATCCAGGCAGAGTGACACTAAAGCTTCATAAGATCTTCATGGATGTGGTGTCTGGAAGAGACAAACGGTTCTCAAAGTGGCTTACACCTGTATAAATAACAACTTGAAAGATTCAATTATATCAAATCATCATCGATATGCATGGTACTCTCTTTGGTAGATCAGCACAAACCCAAGTGCTACCTATGTGAGAACATATTTGAGAACATTGAAGAGCTGCGAAAGCACCAACAAACAGCACACAGGGACTTTGTTGAATATCATCAAAACAAACATGACCAGTCACCTGCTCCAGGCGATGTAACAGTATTTTAAAAAAAGGAAAAGGCATGGAATCAAAATCTTATAATGACAAAATCTGTTGGTTTTGCAAAAAGGGAAGACATGAGGAATGCATGAAAAAGATTCCAATCGATGCTGCCTCAGAAGGTCCACATGACTGCACTTTTGATACAAAACTTGTAGATTGTCAGTGTACTCATTAAAACGGAATTAATTTCAAGTTCCGCCAGAATTTTTCCATCCAACTGGTCTTGAATGTGCTTTTGTCATGTGTCTGAGCATTCTTTCTTCTTGTGTAAACTCCATGTTGCAGATCTTGCAGACTGGAGCAGCCAGTTGTTCTTTTTTTCCAAACAGTTTCATACAAAAAATAAAAATTTAACGTGTTAAATATGTTAGGAAATAATTTGTTTTGAAAAATAAAAATAAATCTTGACCAAAATCAAGGCTCCAGGATAGAATTATCTACCATATTGGTCTAATATTTGACCAGGTTTGTGACTAGAACTATTTCTTATTGTCGGGGTTAAACTGGGCCCAAGCGTTTGCGTAGCTATCCATCATTAGATGGACTGCTTTATCATACGAATCTAGTGTTGAAAGCCTGAACTGTACATACATTTTTGCAAAATTAGTGGCCAGTTCAATTTGATTTAGAGTCAGTTCTGTGATGGATTTCCAATATGTATCAACGAGTCCAAGTGCTTTCTGATCCATTCCTAGCTTGTCAAAAAATTCCTTTTCAGATACATAGCAGGCGCTATAAAAGTCATCCATCATGTGTAGATATTTTGTATAAAGATCAGAGTACAGTTGCGCATAGGTTGGAATTTGAGATTCTAATTTTTGGATTATCTCTGATGTGTTATTTTTCATAACATCACATATGGAAATGGTATCACTTTTTTTCGAGGATTCTGTCTCCCTTTTGGCAGTTTTGATTGTTTCAGCCATTTTTTCCTTGGTCATGTTCTCAACTGATGTGATTTTTTCAGTCGTTTCTTTTGTCATTGTCTTCAGTACGTTCTTGTCATTGTTAAATCTGTCCTTATGTTCATTTTTGTACAACGTATACATCTTGGTGGTAAATTCGACCCTTTTGTAGTGAAACATGTAACAATACATAGTGGTTTTGATTTGTTCTTAACATAACATAGATTTTATTTTCAGATCGTCATTTTGTTTTCAAATAAAATTTTGTGCGTATGGAACCAGATAAAAAACAATATCAAGGCGGGTCTAGTGGGATTTGAACCCACGGCATAGGGATTTCTCTGAAATCTTAAGAGTCCCTCGCTCTACCTGGCTGAGCCATAGACCCGCAAAATAGCAGGCGCTAATTTCGTTATTTAAACTTGAGTTAGGATAGAATTGATTTTAATTTTTTGCAGTCTCGATTTGAGAGTATTTCTCAAGAATTCTTGTCAATACTGTAGACACTGGTGCGTTGTTCATCTTTTCTTTTTCTGCCAAGAGTTTTCTGTATGCATCAAGTGTAATGTAAACAGGAATTGAACCGTTTCCTTCAAGCAGTCCTCTAACTTTGTATAGCGCAGTTTCCATTCCTTTTTCTGCAATCTTTGCAAATTTAATTTTGTTAAGAATTCCACCCAGTGGTCCAAGTGGCATTTCATAATTTACTGTCATGCCAAGTCTTGTCAGCTTTTCATCGAGTTCCTTGAATTCCATTACAATATCCCATTTCTTAAATGGACCCTTGATCATCTTTGCTGCAATTCTTTCGCCTTGAACAAACTCTGTTGTTTCACAATCCCACTCGAGTCTTTTCCCATCAAAGTCACCAATTACTCTAAATGTAGTTCCAACACCCATTCCCGCTTTGACATCCATTGGAACTA
>JAHEYD010000004.1 GCA_023251795.1 Nitrosotalea sp.
GCACGGCTATCTTAAAGGCAATATCTTTGATGGGTGGAAAGAGGTTATTTGTAAAGGCACATTTACCGAAAGGATTAATGAAACAGAGGGTAGAACATGCCACTTTGCATAAAACATAATCGTTATTCAAGGGTTGATAAATGCCCTTTTTGTGTTCAGGAAGAAAAAAAAATAAACTGCTTGAATGGGAAATAAAACAGCTTGAAAAAGAAATAAATGAACCTATTATTTTATGGGAACGATAGGAGATATTAGAATATGTTACCTAAAGGCTGTTATGATTGGGATTATGAAAAGCATTACAACAATCTAACTCTTTGTTGTAATTGCGGTCATAAATTCAATAGTGTCGGTTGCCAGAATGTGAGAAGATTGTTTAATTTAACTTTGTTGTGGCTATGGGTTTGATATGATGAGAGATATAAATAAAGACGATTTACGTTGGTCACATGGAAACTATAAGACCAAAAACCCTAAAAAAATGACCTATCAGGAAACATTATTGGTGATGTGTAATTATTATGGAACCTTCGGCGGTAGATGGCACGATAATGAGTTTTGGAATAATACAAGAAACGAACTTGTAAAATTCGATGTATTTGTAATGTCAGAAGAACAAGCAAAAGAAAAAGTGTTTGAAATAGAAAATGATGCTGATTGCTCTTTAGCACAATGGAAACATTCACAATAAAAGAGGTTGAAAATGGTAAAATTTAGAAGTAAAAACGATTTAAAAAACTTGTATGAGATACAGGATGACGGACAAGAATTGAAAGGGGTTATATATTCACCGAAAGAAGATGATGAATGTGAGGATTTAATTTTGGTTTTCAAAACATACACAGTAACAATAAACGAGGATGGTATTGTGAAGGTAGAAAAAAGATATTCTAATGTGCGGGAATTTCTTGAAGCAGAAAAAGCGCGAGAGATGGATAAATGTTCGCTTGAAATGTGTAGATACAAAGAGGAATGAATATGAAATTAAGAGAAGCAAAATATGTTTTAGAATGTATGCTTAAGCAACCACAAATAAATAATTTAAACCACAACCAAAGAGAAGCGATACAAATTGGATTAGAGCAAATCGATATTACAATCGATAATCAATGATTTTGAGGCGACAAAATGACAACAAAAATATTAGATATTGATGATTTTGTTCCCGAATTGACTTTCAAATTGGATATAAACGGAATAAAGACGCTTATGAATATGTTCAAAATCTTAGATGATAATAAACTTCTCTGAGGATAAAATGACTCCCCTAACAAAAGACGAAGTTGAAAAGTATAGTAGTAGATATTGCCATTGCAATCGATGTTATAAATTCATCCCATTAATTTTATGGCAGTGGATGAGATTAAAGAACATAGGAGTTTTTGAATAATGAGACTACACTTAAAGAACATATCCCCGGAAGTACACGGCTTGATTACACAGCACAAAGCCACGCATAGCCACAAGAACCTTGATGAAACCGTTGGATGCTTGATTAAGACCGCTATGAGCAATATTGATATCGTGGATGAACGGGCGGATTTAGAGAAGTTGATTAAGCACAACTTAACAACGATTGATAAGCTTAAAGAGGAGAATGAGTTGTTAAGAGGCGAGAATAAGGAGCTAAAAGATGCTATCAAAAATCATGTTAAGCTACCAGGTGCTAACTTCCATGTTTAACAGTCTCGGCAAGTTTTTTTGTCACCGGGCACATGCCGCGCTTGATGCGATCCAGAAGCTTGCCAGAATCCCGTATTTGCCCATGCTAAGCAGTGCCGTAAACATTGCGACCCCTGACAAGTGCAATGAGTGTTTGAAGATGAAAGCGAATATAAAGGGTTCTGATTATATTGACAGTGTTTGAAGCTGTTCCGAATAACTATCTCCGCGCTAAAAGCGCGAGAGTCTTTTTTTCCTGCATCGGAATAGAGCGAAAGATATAAGTAAAAGGATTAACAATACTTAAGTTACCTTAATTTAAAAAAGGTAGTGAGAAATTATATGGATACTAATATCAACGCTGAGAGCCTTTTTGTCACAGTCGAATTTAAAGAGGACGCAAAGAATGATTTTACAACGCTTAAGAAAAAACTCCGAATGGAGAATAATAATGATGTGATCCGCTGGGCTATAGCATTCGCAAATAAAAGAACTAAATAGGGCGTGTTTGTTTGAACATTTCTGATTTTTACATGACTGCGCCCCTCTACTCTCCGCCGTTTTTTGAGAACAGAGAATTTGGAATTTTTAAGAACGGACAAGTTATTCGGCATCTTGCTTTTGTGAACGTGGAAAAACTCAGGGCGTTTTTGATTGAGCATCATCCCGACCATGTCTATTTTTCGTCTGCAAAATATGAGATTCCAGATTGGGGCGACATGGTTAAGAAAAAAACTACGTGGATAGGCAGTGATTTGGTTTTTGATATTGATTTTGACCATTTGAAAAAGAAAACAATTTCAGAAGCTAAAAGACAAAGTTTAAAGTTGATTTCAATTCTTCGTTTTGATTTCGGACTTCAGGACCTGATGCTGACTTTTTCCGGCAATCGTGGGTATCATGTGCATTGTCGGGATTCTTGCATCCAGTCCCTCAACAACGCGGCGCGGCACGAGATTGCCGATTATTTCAAGGAAACATACGAACCCCAAGGTAAAATCAAACCCAATCCTAATTACGTGGGGATTGATGCACAGGTCACAGCGGACTTTACGCGGCTTATTCGACTCCCTGGAAGTTTGCATGGCGGATCGGGGAAGATGTGCGAGATTATCCCACTGGATTCCGTGACCGTGCCGATTGCGCCGAAGATGAAAACACAGCAACGCGGGATGGCGCGCTCTGGGCAGATTCGAGAGATTCACAGCGAAGGAGGGATACGACTTGAATGAAGCGCAGCAAGCCAGCAAAAACGCGCCAAAATTGCAGATATTCGATACTTCATTCCTCACAGATGTCGGGAACGCGCGGGAACTTGTTGTTAATCACGGGCAGGATATCCGGTACGTCAGTGCATGGAAAGCCTGGATGCACTGGAACGGGAAAATCTGGGAGCGACTGGATGATGATAAGAAAGGATACCCGCAGCTTCTAATCGAGTACGCAAAAGAAACGGCGATGTACTTTAAAGCATCCGCAGATAACACCATCACCAACCCGGATATCGCGGATGAGTATCGCAAGCACGCCAAGCGCAGCCAATCGGACGCGAAAATCAAGGCGATGATTAACCTCGTTACCGGGGAGCGCGGAATAATAAAATCTGCGAAGGATTTTGATAACAACCCCTTCCTTTTCAACTGCCAAAACGGGACGCTGAATATGCTGACAGGCGAGTTCCGGGAACACCGGCGCGAGGATTACATGACGAAAATCAGCCCGGTTGAATATAATCCTTTGGCGCAATGTTCGTTATGGCTTTCAGTCCTTGAACGAATCATGCGCGGGAATCCTGAAATGATAGCATACCTCCAGAATCTTGCCGGGCAATGTCTTACCGGAGAAGTCAGGGAAAAGAGTTTTTACATTTTTTGGGGAGTAGGCGATACAGGGAAAACCACATTTATAGAAGCAATACAGTTCATCCTTGATGAGTACGCGCAAAACATACCCATCGCAGCTCTAATTAAGGAAAACAAAACATCCATACCTGTAGATTTGCATTCCCTGAAGGGCGCGAGGATGGCGTTTGCATCGGAGCCAGATTTTGGAGATACCCTCACAGACGGACTTATCAAGCGGATCACCGGGAAAGATACAATGAAGACCCGAACGCTCCATGAGAAGCCAACACAGTGGAAACCGGAATTTAAGCTTATAATTGCCACAAACAACCTGCCGAAAATTCCAGACGCATCGGCGGCAATGTGGAGCAGCCGTGTTAAGTGCGTGCCTTTTGTTGAGCGCATACCTTTTGAAGAGCAAGATAAAACGCTCGGAGAAAAGTTGAAACTGGAAGCATCAGGATTATTGAACTGGATGATTACCGGTTGTAAAGAATGGCTCAGGTCAGGGATGAAAGAACCAGAGATTGTGACGCAAACGGTTTTAGATTATCAGGAAAATTCAGATAAACTTGCGGATTTCTTTAATTATTGTTTTGAGAAAGATACGAACGGATTTGTCCCCTTTAAATTATCTTATCCACTTTATAAATTATGGTGCGCGAATCATGACCAAAGACCTGTCGCAGAAAATACTTTACCTCAACTATTAGAAAATCGCGGGTATGTCCGGGGACGAGGTTGGTATAAAAATGCCAAGAATGAGAAGGTTAGAGATAGGGGGAATTATGGTATGAATCTTTTATCATGGTTGAGTGGTTTTGACAAGACAGCGCAAAACTGTGACATGGCATGTCATAGTGGACAGACTACTGGACAGACCCCTGTCCACTTAATAATCGAGTTGATAGATAGCGATTATGAGCAGGCAAAATGGCTGTTTGGACAGGTGGACAGACTTAGTTTAGTTGACTCTATATATTTGGTCTCATGTAAGGACTTAACTAATACTGTGTCCAGAGTGTCCAATATGTCCAACGATACTGATATACCTATATTTCCTCTTGATTCTGACTCTGTCCAGTCTGTCCAGTCTGTCCAGAATAATATAAATAAACAAATAATAACTACTCTTAAAGAAAGTTATGATAAGTGGTCTCTCGATAATATCCTCGAAGTTTATAAATCCGTTGAGAAAGTTAAGGAAGCTATGGAACTCAAAATCCAGGTAGAAATTCCCGACCTTCCTGAAAATATAAATATAAGTAGATATATTGACGATTATTTCAAAGTTCGGGGCTGGAATATTTCCGAAGCTAAAAGTCAGAGGGATAAGATAAAAACATTGCGAACTATTATTCAAGAGATACAAACAGACACAAACTGCGCCGCCCCCCAAGAATCAATTATATCTGCAATGACTGATAAAGGTATTCAAAAAGAAGTCGCTGAGGATATGCTGCAAAAACTCAAGTTCTCAGGGGAGTTGATAGAGGCAAGCCAGGGAATGTGGCGGGTGGTGTAATGGCAAACTACAAAATCAAACGATGCAAGTTCCCGGGTTGTAAGGATAAGGTTGTTGGCTTTGGCAGGGCGCTGTACTGCCCGGCTCATCGGGTGTCGGCAAGGGGATAACCGTCAGTGTCATCATATAAGAAAAAACCCCGCGCCGGATAACTTAGGAGGTTAAAACCAGCGCGGCTAAAGTGATTTTAATTGTAGATTGAATCCTTGCTCATATCCGAATATCTATTATACTTATCCATCATCTCTTTATCCGAATCCACGCGCCCGAAGTTCCGGGTTATCAGTTCTTTATTCTCCTCATACGTTAGCGCGCTGTCAATATGGCTTATCTTATCATCAATCCCTATCTTCTCAAGCACGGTCACAAGATGGCTGCGTTCAATCCCCGACAGGCTTTTAGGCTTGAATACTGCCGTATACGCGCCATAATCTTTCCTTCTCTGGATAGTTGGACAGGCGCGCCATTAATCCCGCGTTGTACGTGATTCTTGGGGATTGTCTGCCAGTTTTTGAAATCCGGTTTATGGATCGGCGCGCGTTTGATGGTTACTGGGTTTATCTTCGGTTTCTGTGGCTTGCAGCTTATCTCAGGTTTCAGGATTCGCAGCGATTCGCGCAGTTCTGGGGATATACCGGATACCCGCGTCTTCATGACCGGCGGGTATTGCGGGTTATGCGCGTTCCTATCATGGTAGCAGTTCAATAGATGCGCCATGGCAGGGAAGGCTATGAGCCAGAGGACTGCGCCCAGCTCAACCATATCGAAAGGCATCGGTCAGACTTCCAGCTTATGATTTTTTTGCATGTGCCGCGCCTGAAACTCACCGTCATCGGGTAGCAGCTCACCGCACCAGAGGCATGTATTCGCGTGCTTCGGCTGCAGCCCCATGATGACCGTATCTGTGATGGAAAAAGTAAGAGGCATGGTTACGCGCCCCCTATTATCTGCCTTGTCGCTTCCTGTTTTGCTATGAGCAGGTTTCTTAAGTTCTCTTGCGTTCTGTTTGTTACATACTCTTTTTTTGCATCGAAAAGCGTATTGATAACTCTTTTCTCCTCGCATGGCGCTATTGCGTTTACCGCGCACATCGTCCCGCATTCACAAGGTATATTTGAATGCGGACACGTCGGATTATCCCAAGCCATCTTACTCACCTCCTCGCGTCTTCAATCTCTGCCAGCGTCTTAGGCTCAAAGTACAAATCCAATTCAACCCCGGCGCTTACCAGCTCAACGATTGAGATATAACCCAATTCGCCGCCGTAACCCAGGTCAGCAAGCCCGAATGCCTGAGATTGTCCCGGCTCTTCTGGCGTTTCCGCGTCCTTCTCGGTAATATACCAATCCGCATCGCCCCGGAAGTAATGCAGATATGCAATAGCCTGTTTCCCTTTCCCGTCCTGTTCGTATGTCTTCGGCATGTTCTGGATTATGCGCGCCATCTCAACGGATTTATCGAAGAAGAATTGCTTTTCTTCTCCGCGCATCGCATCCACTATGGCGTTAAGTTCGCTGCGGGGTATGTATTCCCGCAGTGTTTTGATTGCTTCTATCGCTTCGGCTTTTGTTGCGTTCATTTTTAATTCCTCCTGTTATATGTGCCCTGCTTCTTTCATACTGTGATATTTGTCATCCCCAATAATCACATGGTCAAGCAGTGGAATTCCCAAAAACGCCCCGGACTCGACCAGCTTTTTAGTTATCTCTATATCTTCCCGGCTCGGTGTGGGGTCGCCAGAAGGATGATTATGCGCCACTATAATACCATTCGCGCTGTCAAAAATCGCAGCTTTAAACACTTCGCGCGGGTGAACTATATTAGCGTTGAGTGAACCAATGCTTATAGTTCTGATTGCAATCACTCCGTTTTTACTATTCAAACTCAAAAGAATGAATGCTTCTTTATCCTCCAACATCATCCCCTTAACAAGCTCCACTACTCTTTCCGGCGCGGTCATTTTTGGTCTGGTTTCATATTCCTTATACTCTTCTCTTAGAGCAAGGACAGTTATTTTTATGCTCATGATGCCGCCTCCTTTATCGTTTTGCCAATCCGCTCCCAATGTTTCCGTTCAATTTCTTTCCAATCTTCATCAGTCATAGGTATTATGTCCGACAGCATACAGGTTTTTATTATTCCATTAGGATAATATTCTATCATTTTCCTCACTCCAAAAAAACATTATCCGCGCTAACTCTTATTCTTGATTCTGGTGCATCAATGGGTATAACCTCAACCAAAAACCCTTCAAATGTTGTTAGATGCCGGTTTATTGTTGCATCATAACATCCTTGTAGTTCATCAACGACTTTTACACGTTTAGACCAATAATGATATTCTGCCGCGCTTGGGTCTATATATTGTTTTGCTGTTATCATATTTCTTTTCCTCCTTGTTTTTATCTAGGCCGGTTATGGCTGCCCGTCCTCATCTTGCTCTCTCTGCACATCTGCCTGCGGATTGAATCCGTAGCAGTCAGCCCAGCCAATCCCAGGAATCAATATATGGAATTTTTCCGTGCCTTCTCGTGCTTCCACTTTATATTTTCCTGCGCCTGATAATGTTGTGTGCAGCGTCTTTTGACCTCTGACATATTCTTCAAAATTATCAAGAGTTATTTGGTTTCCGAATGCGGAAAGCTGTTCCACATTCTCTTTTATCCATTTTCTGGTAACGTTCATGTTTCTTTTCCTCCTTGTTTTTGCCTTGATGCCTCGCACCTTAGCAATATGTTATATGTTCGCAGGTCTATATATAACTTGTGGTAGATTATACCACAAAGTAAGCTATATATAGGACTTAGTATATACTTATCATGCAGATAGAGCGCAAAAACTGCATATAATGTAAATTATATGACATTCCGGTACAAAAGGAGAAACAATGATATTAAAAATAATAGACAATAAGTACAGAGCTGTGATCCCGAAAAATGAACGGATCGCACTAAAGCTAAAACCCGGCGATATGTTCCAGGTTGAATTTATCAAGAAGATTGACCCTTGCGCGCCAGAGTAATTATATTTCTCCGCCCATAAAAATCGGGCGCGCGTGAACAGATTCAAACACTTTGCAATATGTTTGATTCCATACAACCATCTGCCGAATCATCAAGCATTAGCACATCATCAAGGGTAGCAAGCAGAGAGATACCAGCTCACAACACGAAGACAATAGAGAACAGAGCAAGCATAATAGGATTTATATATAATAGGCTAAATGTTAAGGTTAAAGTAATTCTTTTATTTATATATTAACATTGATGTAGATAATTATGGTTAATTTTTTTTTGGAAATTAAATTAGTGTCGTCTGCCTGTACTTCTCGTTCCCGCCATTGAATACCCATGCAGGTATCTTCATCTCTATCGTTTCGACATGCCCATATATCAACCAGAATATCGCCCACAGGTTGATGACTTTCATAGATTCGGGGTCTTTGTGATGGTGCGGTATGCTTCGATGGATGAACATCGGCATAAATATAATTTGCTCTTTATCAATGTGATGTCCGTCCGCTCCATCGTAATAATCGTTCAATGGGACATATCCTTTTCCGTTTCTCTTCGCCCAGTACTCTAAATATTTTAGTTTGTTATTTTTTAAATATTGTTTGTATCTTCGTTGTGTCTGGTCTTTGATGTGTGGTCGTTTTTGGTAATCCTTTAGGTATTCTTTCTGGTATATCCTTGTTTTCTCTTTATTATTTTTCTTCCATAAGTGTTTGTTAGTTTTATCTCTTTCTTTATTTTTGCTTCGCCATTCTTTACTTAATATAGCCATGCAACTATTACATAATCGAGAACCTTCTTTTTGTCTGCTCTTATGCCAATTCTTATCGGTCAGTTCAACATTACATTTTCTGCACTTCATTCTTACCATCTCAAGCAAAGAGTTAATACGCTTCAATACCATAAATAGCTATGCCTATCCTGAAAATCCATCTCAAGCGGTGCTTTTTTGGATAGGCAACCAATCATCGGATATAATTATTTGGTATTTTTTTTTGGGCTTTCTCTTATCGCGGCATGGTGTCTCTATATTTTTTTTTGGGATAAAAACAGCGGCGATGTCCTCTAAAAAAGTTGTGGGGATATCTATGTCTTACGCAAAGGGGTGTAAGGAATCATCGCCAGTTGAATTATAATCTTCTCAGGTTATCAATGTTTCGCAACCTTTTGCGAAAAGCTTGACCAAAACTGCTTGGTTTTTTTTGTTGCATCGAAAGTGTTATATACGTTCTAAGCGTTCTGTGCGTATGGTGATATTATGAGTTACGAATTAAAATTTTTTGGTGTGAAAGTTAAATTTAGAGAAGATCCGCCCGGCTGGTTGTTGTTGCTCTTCTTCCCCGCTGCTGCTGTTGTGTGGTATCTAATCTCTGCTTTAATCTTATTCGCATTTATCCAGTTATTCGGCACGCTTCTGTTTTCATGGTTGAATGTGTTGTGGTTCGCAATATTACTCGGTGCCTTGCGCTGGCTCGTAGGTTCTGGTGAGAATTAACATGGATACTCCCTGTAAGTACCTCAAAGAGCTCATCAATCCTTGCACGTTCCCGACGTCCAACCCGAACCCACCATATCAAGTGAACTGTACTGATTACAACAAGACTCACTGCCCGAAGCGCAGCGGGAAGAATCGAATAACTCCGCATTGCTGGCGGATTGGGGGTAAGTAGGATTATGGATACGTCAGAACTTTTCGTAAAAATGTGTGAGCAGGCGCATGAACTTCAACTAAAATGGGAACCACAAGATGGTGATTTCGCATATACTAAAGGCGATGAAGAGTATTCGGAAGGTGTGAGCATCATCTGGAATGGTCGTATGCCTCTGGGTGGATTTCATAATTGGGATGACCATTGGTATCTTCCCGCATGTCATTGGTTGCCGAGACAAGACCAACTGCAAGCGATGATTGGTAATACTCGTGTATGGCAATTAGAAGAGATATACCAATTTTATAACAATTTCAGATTAAAAGATGGCTCTCCTATATTCAGAGTTACAATAACATGGGAACAACTTTGGCTTGCTTTGATAATGTTAAAGAAGTTCGGGAAAGTCTGGAACGGCTCGGCTTGGGTGAAAGTATGATAACCACACTCCGCATGAACCAGGGCAGGGTCACGATACCCGAAAGCATCCGGGAAGAACTCGGACTTGCAGATGATGATATGGTCACGATAGACATCAGGCAACCAATATTAAACCCCGAATATCTGGAAAAGCTGTCACGCATCATGAAAGGGCACGGTCTGAAATTCAAAAGCAAAGAAGAATTCGAGAAGTTCTTTGCCGAGGCGCAACCATGAACCTCCCACCACAAGCGAACATTCACTTATATTTCGGAGACAAGCCGACCATAACCTATTCGTTTCACAGCAGGCGCACTGTAAAGAATCGCATCGGTTGGTGGCTATTCTGCAAGATATTCCCGTTCAAGTATGAATGGGTGGATGCTGCGCCATGATTCCCCGCATTCGCGCTTGGGATTCACAGAAAAAGAAGATGTACCCCTCTCATGAACTGGGTAAAGATGACCTAACCATTAGTTGCAACGGTAAAGGCTTCATCAATGTTTCAGGTACTTCACCTTCACTCAGTCAATTACTTCCGCATTTAATCCCCCTGCTTTATGTCGGTTTAGAAGACCACAATAAAAATGATGTCTGTGAAGGTGATGTCCTGAACGACCTGAAGCACCCTGAGCAATACTTTGAGGTCAAGTGGTCAGAGGGCAAGTTCTATCTCGACCTGCTGATTCCGAAGTTAAGCACCGGAGGAATGGAGGACATCGATACCGTTAGTGAGATGGAGATTGTGGGGAACATTCACGAAACGCCGGAGTTCAAGGCAGGGGAAGAATGACCGATTTTCAACTTGTTCTGCACGTATCCAAAAGCAAAGAAAACGATAAAGATTTCTGGTTATGGAAATATAGAATGAAGAAACAAGCGCCACAAATCACAGAGAAGTTAAATGAACTGACTAAAGAAATTATGTTCCGCATCGGAAACGATTTTGAGTAACCGACTCCGCTTTGAAAAGCGAAGCATTACGCAAGCATGGGCGCATGAGGATAAGTGCAACCCTAAAAGAGTTTTGGTGAACGCTAAAAGGGTTGCATAAACTATATATGTTTAAAGGTTAATTAAACTTATGGTGAACGCTATGCCTAAACTTTGGATATCAAAACACGATATGATAGAAGTTCATGAAATTTTATGTAGTATTCCTTTTGAACCTGCTAAAATATCTGACGTTGAACCACCAACGAAACGTCATCAAGGAATAGAACGACTGATTGAACAACTTGCAAGTCTGATAAAACAAGATAATATGAAAGAAGATATAACAACAAAACAGAAAATATACGAGATTATAAGAAAATATCCAAAAGGCATTAAATTTAAAGAACTTCAAATTATATGTGTTCGAGCAGACCAGATGAATATGATTTCAGATGAGTTTTATAAATGTTTTAAGGAACTCATGAATGAAGGCAAATGTTACGAACTGGAAAAAGGTTTAATAGTACCACGTTTTGAGGATGCGCAGGAGCAGCTTAAACGTGCTTGAAGTTACTCCACACAGTAACCTAACCCCGCACTTCGTGCGAAGCCTTCGGATACTTATAAATAATCACAGGTAAATATAATCAAACAATGGCAAGAACCCGGCGCATATATAATAATCCTCGATTGAAGAAGGCGCAACGTTACAATCTCGATGATGGAGAACCGCATATCATTCATGGCATCCCATTGACGCGCCGAAGCTGGGTCTGCATGGGTCGCTGTCTGCAATGCCGTGACCCGAAGCAAGAGCCAAGAGCAGTCCGCAGACGAGAGCAAGAGGATTTCAGGTTTCAATTACGCGAGGAGTTTAATGGCAAAGAATAAACGCGAAGTCTGGAAACTCATTAAGGACGAGGATGGTCTTGGCGGCTTCACAGAGTTCTTCTCAGACGGCACGTCAGTACACCGGGACGGCAAGACCTTAACCAATCCTGAGAACTTGCCGAGCATCAGGGATTTAGAGAAGTTCCTTACAGACTTGCAGAAGAACCCGAAAGATGTCCTTCTCCGGCAATACGCGCTCGCATACCTGAGTAAAGTTCCTTACATGGAAGATGATAAGACCACTGCAAAGGAAATTTTAGATAAAATTGCGGAGATTTCCGGGGCTTTGCAAACCCAGCAGCAACACACCAACATCGTTGCAATAGAAATCAGGATGCCTAATACCCATGTTGAACATAAGGTTATCGAAGTTCAGGCAAAAGGAATCTGATGGAGATAAAACCCACACTTTATAAAATCGAAGAGTCACCAGAAGGAAGGCGGCTTATCATCGAACCGCACCCAGGGCAGGTTAGAATCCTGCAAAACGACAGGAGATTCCAGATAATGTTGGCTGGCAGTGGCGGCGGGAAGACGTCGCTTTTACCACTATGGATGTATAACGAAATTCTGCGATGCGGAAGTGGGGATTATCTTGCAGTCAGTCCGACTTTCCCGCTTCAAAACCTGCGGTTAATCCCTGCGTTTATTGATTTTTTCGTCACAACTCTAAATATAGGAGTGTTCAAGGTAGCAAAACGTGTTCTGGAAATCAGCGGCACTACACCAGATGGTGAAATCAAAGCTAATATTTTTTTCGGTTCTGCGGAAAAACCCGAATCATTGGAATCCGCAGTCGCCAATGCTGCATGTATTGATGAAGCAGGGCAGGATAAGTTCAAAATATCTGCGTGGGAGGCTATTCTTCGCAGAGTCGGGCATAGAGAGGGAAGGATTCTCATCGTTACGACTTTGTACAATTTCGGTTGGCTGAAACATGAGCTATATGATAGGTGGCAGAACGGCGATCCTGATATTAATGTCGTGCAGTTTGATAGTATTGAAAACCCGTATTATTCCAACGCCGAGTATGAACGTGCAAGACGAACCTTACCAGATTGGAAGTTCAAAATGCAATATCAAGGAATCTACTCATACCCGGCTGGAAGGATATATGAAGATTTCGATGAGAATGTTCACATTATCGAGCCAAACCCAATTCCTCAATCATGGAACTGGCACGTTGGTATTGACCCCGGCGCAGTCCATACCGCACTTGTCTGGGTAGCTGAAGAACCCGGCACGAATAAGTATTATATCTCCCGTTCTTATCTCGATGGCAACAAAACCACGAAAGAGCATGTTGCAAAAGCCATGCACATGCACGAATACGGCAAAGTAATTCGGTGGGTTGGAGGCGCAGGAAGTGAACAACAGTTCCGGGATGACTGGACGGCAGAGGGAATTCACGTCAGGGAGCCTGAAATAAGGGACGTTGAGGCAGGAATTGACCGGATAATCACGCTTTTCAAGGAAAAACGCCTGTTTATCTTCAATACCGATGAGAACCAGCCATTAATCGAGCAATTCAGGTCTTACAGTCGCAAACTTGACGATAACGGACAATCCACTGATAAGATTCAAGACAAGGCAAAGGCACACTTTATGGATGCGTGTCGATATCTCTTTGCAGGTATCGGTAATATCGGAGATTACAGCACCCCCGTCATCTTCCAGGATTCCTATATCCCCACACTTGGCGGCGAGATTGACATTCTCAGGGACGAGAACGTGCCGCAGTTTTAACTATCTTTGATATTCCAGTATATTTCATTCAATACTGATAATTTTCCAATTTTGCTAAGTCTGCTTGCATCAAGTGCGGCAACAATTACAGCTTTGGTTTTTTGCATTTCGCTTGGGAATGTTTTTGTTACTTCATCCATAGTTCATTCCACCTTTATCTTTTGAGTACAATTACAGAGTCTTTCGTTCGTACTTTCGGGCTTGGGATACCATATAACAATTCATCCCTCTCTTGCTTTTTAACCCATTCAGGAATATTTTTAAGCGAATCGCCTATAAGTTGCCTCATTTTTTTTATAGGTTCGCTATTTTCCATTATTTCCTCTTCCCAAGTAACTTATTAGTAGTTTTCAACTCAAAATAAATATCTATAAGCGTGCTTATAATATACCACAGAGAACCCATGACAAATCCGAACATTAAGATTGCAATAATTATATATGTCTCCATTATTCCACCTTCTCCATCTCGAATATATCGACTTTATCGCCAAAGTTAATCTTCTTTTTATCCCGCACGTCAGAGCGAATCGTAATCCTGCCCTGATTATCCACTTTTGCGGTGAAGAGTGGTGGTTTCTTCATTTCATCAACTCTGGATTTTCATATATGTTCCCGATTACCTCAACATAATGATTATATCGAATATCGCCAAGAGAGTTTTCTATTTTTGAAATGTTCCAAAACCCCCATTTTTCTAACCATTCAATAACTCCAATTCCAGTATCGGAATCCAGGTTTATCACATCATTCTCATTAGTTACTTTGACAATATCGGACTCATATACCTCCTTGCCGTTCTTGTCTTTAAACCCAGTAAACTGCATTACATCTTTCGTAACAGCTTCCCAGCCGGGATATGTGACGTCCTCTCCACCAGCGACTTTATGAATCTCGTCATTCCATACACTAACCAAAATACTACCATCAGGTTCAAATGAAAAATCATATTCTCCAGACCCATAGTTTTCGGTATACACCATTTGCTCTATCCATGCTCTAAATTTAATTTCTCGCATAGTACACTAATACCGTTCTTACTTTATAAATCTTCCTATTTTTGCCTTTTATTGCCTATTTTAATCCCGTTAATGCAATACAAACTTTTAAATATTCTAAAGATTATACTATCACTGGTGATTAACGATGGCAAAAGTTAAATGTTTAACATTAGATTCAGGTGAAAAGTTAATTGTAGGGGACTTAACAGTACCCACACAGCAAGAGCTTTTAAGAGACCTTGCGGTAGTCGGCGCAGATGTGCAGTTCTCATGAAGGCAGCATACAAGTCCATCAAGCGAGTCAAATAATCAATGTCAGGGCTTCTTGACGAGATTTATTATGGCTTCTGCCTGATTCTTCTTTTAGCAGTCGGTGTCGTGGCAGGATACTTCGCAGGGACAGGACGGTTGCCTTGATAATCACTCCTGAAATGCAACAGGAACTTATAGAGTTCGCCAACGCCACTTCATCAAAGAAAACCGCAAAAGCACCGACAAAAGAAGCGGGGACTGAGGAATTACAAAGCAGCGGTAATGAATTTGTCGCACCTACAATCAATGCAGAGACGATTTACAACCTGCGCCACAACGTTTACGCTTCAGGCTTAATCAGAAAATTAATCCGCCTTGTTTTTCAGTCAAAAGATAAATTCACCGTTGAAGTTTACGAGGATAAAAGCGGAGTCCAAGTACGCGATGATAAACTCACTGCAAAGTTCATGAAAATGGCTGAGCGTCAGGGGGTCAGGCTATGGGTTCAGATGAAAAAAAGCCTCAAATCGGATTATTATTGGGGCATCTACCTATCAAATCCTGTCTGGGGGCAGGATGTTGAATCAGGAGATACAGATATCCAACTCCTGAAAGTCCGGCATCTCCATTCATACACGTTTAAAACCAGTGGCGGCAGTTCGACTAAGACTTGGAGTGAGATTCTCCCAGGCATCACACTCAACGAGAAATCCGGCGATATGGAATTCTGGCAGGAGCCTGAACTTAACGCAACACCGGTACTTATCAAAAAAGACAATATATTCTGGGTGAAAGACCCCTCGGATGATGGACTGACTGGTGACCCGATGATAATCCCGATTATTCCTGTCGTAGGTATGCTCACTTTCGTCTGGAACGCTGAAATGCAGCATTGTAACCGTGTGGGTGCAGGTGGGGATATGATAATCAAACTCACCAATCCACAGCTTGCCGGTATAAGGAACGGAAATTTAGGCGATGTTGATTATTGCAATGCGGTAATAAAAAAATCCAATAAAGATACAAGGTTTGTCTTCAGGGAAAATATGGAATTGCTGGATTCAAAAACCAAACACGATACCAACAACCTGGAAATCATAGATGCCCTGACGCGCGTAATACAGGAATATGTCACGCTCGGTTCGTTCATGTCAAGCTCGCAGACTACAAGACTCGGCGGCAATGAAAGTTCACAGAAGGAATTGCTTTATAACTCAATCATAAACCTGCAAGAGACTATTGCAGAGCAGTGGGAAATCCTGTTAATGCGGTACTTCGATTATAACCAATTTCCGCCGGGGAAGTACTCGGTCAAAATCAAGATACCACCGCCGCAACCTGACGACCCCGAACTTGAGATAAGGAAAGGAGAAGCATTGTTCCTGACGCAGAGTGGGAATGAGGCTCTAATTAGAAAATATATTGACCCCAATATTCCTGCTATGACAGATGCAGAACTGACTGCGCTCCGGGAATGGTATAAAACAGTCGTGAAAACGCCAACCCTCATCAGACCGCCGTGAGGCAAGCATGACCAGAGGCGTGCCATTATCTGAGACTCAAAAAGAGTATATCGTTACGAATATTGAGAGCAAATTTCCATCCCAGATAGCACAGGAAATAAAGTGTTGTGTTCACACCGTTAAGAATTTTTTAAGAGAAACAGATTGAGCATTCGGATTAGATATTAATTATTTTAGCAATCGGCGTGGAGCAACTTCTTTTTACATGTTCGGTATAGTTTTTCAACAATTCTTCGTATTATGTTGGATGTGTACCTTCACCAAAACCACTATATTCCATTAAAATCTCGTCTGTATCAAGTGGTATTTCTGCTATATCTGGGCATCTTCTACCAACAATCAGCTTTCGCCATGTGCCTTTCCTGACTTTACCATTCTTTGCAACTCTAAGCCCTTGCCTAACTTCAGGCTTCTCTCCTTCAAACTTTACTTTTACTATCATATCGCCGTCAATTTGCAAAGCATGTTTGGTTCATTCACAACAGGTTCTTCTATCGAAGCATAAACTCTATATTTTCCCTCACCAAAGTCGAATACTTGCCAATCCAAGTTTATTCGGTAATTGAAGAAGTTATCATTATGTTTTGGGGATGGAAACAACAAACCCGTGCCTTTTTCTAACTCGGTTAAATGTATGTTACCTCCATGAAGAAGTTGTAATACTTGAGGATATTCTTGAATATATCCAAAACTTTTTAAAACTTCATAATATTGTATGCTGTTAAGTGTTAATTCCGTTCCAAGTCGCCCATTGTAACCATCAGCGTCAAGCAATTTAATACTATCTTCTGTCGTCTTTATTGCATTTCCGCAAGTAAGAAAATCATTGGGGGTGGAATAACAATTTCCTGCGGAATTATACAACTTAGTAAAAACAATACTATCCTCAATCCTCGTTACGATATTTGCCAGAACAAACGGAATGAGAGCAGGGTTTAACGGAATGAGAGCAGGGTTTAACGGAACAATGACATCTTTCCATTGAACACTATACTTCTTACCCGTTGCCTTGTTCACTATGTAACTTTCCACATCGGATTGATTATACAACCCTTTTTCTAAAAACACTTCCCACACCACATCATCGGTTGTGAATGGTGGTGGGGTTATTTTTACTGGAACTACTTTTCGAGCCACCATTAATTCTCTGGCGACTTGTATGAACGTTTGTAATATTTCTTTATTCATTTCTTCATCTCCCAGCATCTGCGGTTAATCTCGCATGGCTGCTTCTTCTTGAAACAATCCTCTCGTGATTCTGCGAAACAACAAATCACATCTTTAGTTATTTTTCCTTGACATATTATTTGTTGCACCTTTTCTTGCACCAGAGGCAATTTGATAAGATGTGGGCACTTCATGGTTTAATCTCCATGCGATTTTTATATTCTTGAATTCTTCTATACGTTTCTTCTCGGATACCGTCCATTACTTCGTTCCATTCACGAATATCGATTTCTTCTTGGCAGTTTTTAGTATGTACCTCAAATTCATGAACTGTGTCAAAATCAATTACACCCTTACATATATGACACACCAATGAAAATTGTTCTTGTTTGGATTTCGGTTTCTGGTTTAGTTTAATCAAGGTTGTTATATCTACCATAAGCTTACTAATTCCACTAAGCTTAATAAGCTTTTTGGTTGAATTAATCAATATTTTTTTCTTTATATACCATTTAAGTTTGATATATATATCCTGACTTTCTAATATAAGACTGATGGCAAAAGAGACTGAAGGTACTGAGCATTTACATTTCTCTATGGAATTAATTGGCAACTGGCAGCCAACCGACTGGATTCCAGTCGCGAAAGTCGGGCAATATGCACCACTTGGGGATGGTAAGCTACGGGCTTTGACTAAACAGGCACTGCAAGGTTCTGTTGATACCTGGAACAGTGGTGTAATAACCAAAAATCATGTGGAATTGGTCAAAGGACTGCAAATCAAGGCAGCCAAGTTTGAAGACCCATTCCTTTACATGCAATTTGATGATGAAACGCTAAAATACATCACCGACCCGAAATCAAGCGGCAGGAGTATTGAATTTACAGCTACGGATTATAATGATACTGAAGTCTTTGCAGGAGTAGGTAAGGGAATATCGGTTTTATTCGAGCCACATCGCCCTGCATGTAACAAAACAATGGGGTGTTTCTCTGTGAAATCAGAACCTTACGGTAATGTCGAATACGCTGACCCCGGCTATCAGGAGGATAAAGTAAAACGCTATCCGATAGACACGGAAGAGCACGTCAGAGCCGCATTATCATACATCAACGTGGCGAAGAACGCAGAAAAGTACACGGCAGAGCAGTTATCGCAAATAAAATCCCGCATAGAATCAGCAGCCAAGAAATACGGGATTGAAATCAAATATCAGGCAGACGAACATCATGCCCTGGAAGACTTAAAAGACTCACTTACATTCATGAAAGAGCATCCAGATATGGTGGATGCTGAAATGAAAGCCATGATGACAGATATGATGGCTACACAAAATAAGAAGGAGACAACTATGGCAGACTATACACCAGAAGAAATAACCAAGATGCTGGATTGGATGAAAATAAATCCAAATATGGTATCTGAAGAACATAAAGCCAAAATGGCTGATATGATGGGTAAGACTGGAGGCGACAAAGCTGGCGGTAGTCCGCCAAGTGCAGCCGCAGCCGCTCAAGCTCAGGAAACGAAAATGGAAGCAAAATTCGCAGCAGAAAATGAGGTACTAAAGGCAAAAATCGCAGCTTTTGAAAAGACCGAAGCCGAGAACGCCAAGACTGCAATGGAAGCAAAGTTCCAGGCAATCGTGGATACAGGGAAAATTCCGGCAGGAAAAATCCATAAACCCGAAGATAGGGCAGCTCTCAAAATGATGTTTGAGACTAAGCCACAGGACTTCGCGGTAATGCTGGCAGGATTCAAGACCCTAACGGGAACTGAGCAGCAAGGCATGGAGTTCTCACAGCAGGAAGGCGACACAGATGCAAAAGGTGAGGGCGCACAAGTCGGGAATTACAATCCCGTCACTAAAACTTACGAGGTGAAATAATGGTACAACTCGGATTCGTAAAACCATCAAACGATGTGATTCAGGGAGATTCTCCAAAGGGTTCTCCATTCGTGGAGTTCCTGCAAATCAAAACGGTCGCCAATATGTACCCTGGCAGGCTCGTTGAACGTGATACAACTGATTATCAATGCAAAGTCGGAACAGCAGCAGGGAAAGTCATGGGATGGCTCGGATATGCTGAAGCCCCAAGTGAATTCAAGCCTGCTACCAGAGATACAATCTACGTAGTCAATGATACTGCGCCAGTCCATTCAGGCGCCGGGTTCAGAGTACGTGGATCCCTCCAGTCAGGTCAGAATGTAGTGAAAGGCGAGAAACTTGTTGCAGGCGCAGCCGGTGAACTTGTCGCAGCCGCAGCAATCACGATAACCGCATCAGGCGCAGCCAACATCACAACCGGACAGGGTGTGAACGGTTCATACGGTGCTGCTGGTATGTATGTGGCAGAAGCTGATGAAAGTGTTGATGCGAGTGCCGCAGCCGCAGCAATCTGGGTCAAGAGTTATATTTGAGGTGATACAAAATGGCAAATACATTAGAACGAATCTCAAACGAATGGGATAGCGAAATAGTAATGCCTCTCCGTGAGGCTTTAGTAGGGCGCAAACTCATACCCAGAAATACTAAGCTATCTGGCAAAGGCATCGGAATGGAAAGCGTAGATTACTACACATTCGGCGACCTGAGCGCAGGACTTGTGGATTATTCACTCCCGGATAATATCGGCGACCAGGACACGGTTGATTTAACCACGACCACAATCAAGATGGCGTACCTGAGCAAGAGCTTCAAGATACGGAGAACATCCTATGAGGCATACAAGCTGAAAAACATCCCCATTGACAACAGTGCAGCCATGACAATAGCCGACCTTGTGGCAATGGCAGAAAATACAGTATTAATTCAAGGATGGAAACCAGACGGTACAAACTACCGTATCAACGGTCTGTATAATGCAGCCAACAACACAGAAGCCACAGCATCCGACTTCGGAACATACGGTAACGCAATGATAAAAGCACGGTTGGCAATGGCGTTATTGCTGGCAGACAATATTCTTCCACCGTATAACTTGACATTGAACCCGACACAATACTCCGAACTTGCAGGGAGCATCTCGACTACCGGAGCGTCTGAATGGGATCAGGTCATTAAACTGCTGAACCCAAATGGTGGTAATACAGGTCAGATATTCATGTCTACCGATATTACTGCTGCAACCGGAATGATGACTGGAATCGGCAACAAATACTTCGACTATATCGAAGGACAGGCGCCAAAATACCAGCTCACATTTGATAGCAAGATGGGCGCCCTGAGTCCGGTGTTCGGGTTGCTATATGAAGCGGTAGTGCCAAGAATCAAACAAACCAACGCAATCTGTAAATTGACAGGAATTTAACCTGTCAATTTATTTTTACGAGGTGTATGTTATGAACCTGAAAAGTAAACAAGGCACGTTAGCCTTCAATAGCAAGAGTTATTGCCTGGGTGAAACTTTTGAAGTTGAGGAAGTTATGGGAAACCATCTTCTTGAACATAATCTCGCTGAGAAAGTTGAAGAAGTGAATCACGTAAAACCTTCAATCGAGGTTCCAGTAGTTGAAGTTCTGAAAGTTGAAGAGGTACTCAAAGAAGCAACACCAGCCGATGAGAAGGACGTAAAAGAATCGCCTGAATTATTCGCTTTTACGACTACCTGGGAATGCACAGACTGCCATACCGTCAATCCAATTAACGCTGCAAAATGCTCGAAATGTCGGAGAAAGAAACCGAAATAAACCAACGAGGTTGATATGGTAAAATATACCCTTAAAGATGGAGAATATACATTTAACGCAACAGCGAAAACCATCACACTTATACCCCCATGGAATGCGTTGAACTGGTCACAGATACTTTCAATCAGGAACTTAACAGTCAATGAACAATTCTATGATTGTAACAGTTCAAGATATACTATTTCAGTTTCCGGTGCAGTAATCACTCACACTTATGATAATTCTTATCACAACAACACTGATAAACTCCAGATAGTCATCGATACTGAGCTGACACCATCCGACAGGGATAACATTCTTTTCGAGAACACTTCAATTCCAGCAGGAGAAGCGGTGTTCTCAGATTGGTTCGATATAAGCGGATATGATAAGCTATGGCTTTATCTCAGTTCAATCATGAATTTCACATGGATGGCGCAATTCACAGATGATGACGGCGCAAATGCTGAAAACGCAGGATTTGATGTTTGTAATTCAACAGGAACGGCTTTGACCTATACAACAGTCGGCAAGGGCAGCCCGGTTGTAGCTGAAAAGAAAGCTATTCCTCTTGTAGATATAAGGGGTAGAAAGATGCGGATTCAAGCGAAAAACAACGGAGCATCGGCAGAAATTCCATACTGTGCGGTGATTTAAATGAACTTAAAAACAATTCTATTTAGCATTGTTATAATAACACTGTTTGCAGGTTCAGTTCAGGCGGCAATAACAGGTGCAACGATAGTGACCAATGTCAGCGCATCCGACCGAATCACGGTCAGCACAAACGGTACGTTCAATATCAGTTTTACGGAAAGTATCGGCACGAATTATACTAATATCTCATTTGCATCAGGATTCGGACTTGGAGGATTAGTCCTGCAAAATATTACTAATAACACCGTTGCCACCTCGATAACAAACTCAGGGAATTGGATAAACATAACTTATCCTGAAACACCAGCAGGAATGTTGTATTTCAACTTCACAAGCAACGTGGCATCTCCTGCGACATCGGGTGCGTATGCACTCAACATCACGACCAATGCGACCAATACGACAACAACAGTAAAACTCTGCGCAAGAGACTCTACAAAACCATTTTTCGTAAAAGCGAATAATTCAGTATTCACGACAACATGCGGCACTCCAACCGAGACTTTCGGCACTACTACAACGTCAATATCCCTTACAGGCAGTGGCGCCTCTAACTTCACGTTCTATGCCCCGAATAGCTCAACACAAGTAAATATTACAAGTATTTATGGCGCTACCAACGCCACTTCTATTAGGTCATTTTACAGTAGTGGAACAAACCCCAACAACACAATTTACGTCATCACTAATGGCACAGTTACCAACCCAATAATCACAGTAAGTTACGAGACTACTTTGCAGGGTGGGAATATTTCAACTGCAATAATTACCGCTGGAGTAATCGGGGGCGCAACAATAATATATCTCTTCAGGCGGCGGAGGCATTGATTCTTGGCATATTCCAGCTTGGCAGAAGTCAGTAAATTAGTAGGTTGGAGGGATGGTTCAGCCGATGCAGGAGGTATCCTCGCGCAGTGCATAGCCTCCGCAAACTTAATCGTGAAGGCAAAGGTTAAGGCAGCAGGATTAACCCCTCCAACCGGTGCTGATGACACGCTCAACATAGCCGAGCAATTCCACGCAAGGGCAAACCTACGTATGCGGGAGAGGATGGATGGCAGTCTCCCAGGGATTCAGAACCCGGATACCAATGATGCTACGAACAAGGCTATAAAATCAGACCAGGATTTCGCTAATGAAAAAATTAACGAATATATCCGCTACACGCAGTCAAATGTTGAGCCTTACGATACTGATGGGCAGGCGAGAGCGGATGCAACAGGAACGAATTTCAAGTTAGACCAGAGCAGTCTTGGCGGATTCACATCATGAGGTTATAAAAATGTCAGAAAAATGCGAAATTTGCGAGAAGCCAGGTGAGATTAGTTATAGGCTTAATGAGGCTGAAAATGATATTAAGGATTTGCATGGTAACTTCGCAGCCACAAAAAAGGAGATATTTGAAAGAATGGATAAGCTCAATTCAATGCTCATTGGCACATTGACGGCGGCAGTAATCTCACTTATCTTATTGGCTTTAAATTTAATATCAACAGGAATAAGGTGAAACAATATGGAACCAACAGTAGTAATCGGAATCGTAACACTTGTCGGCGCATTGATGGGCACTTTAGTACCTTATGTGCTGAAAGTATGGAAAGACCCGGCAATAACTTTTGATGTGAACTATGCCTACGCCCTGGTAATCGGTGTTGTTATTCAAGTAGCAGCATTGATGCCAGATAATGTGTCTGCCTTGACCATAGCAGCAATCGTAAATGCCTTTGCTGCAGGGGTCGGAGTACAGACATTATTGAATAAAGTCACACCAAAAAGCGGATAAGAAATACATGAGCAGGAACACGTTAATCAAACTGGCAATACTCAGCATATTAGCGGTGCTTCTGTTCTCACTTCCCTCCGTAGTTCGGGGCGCAAATGACCTGGCATCTGCCATTAACAGCAATGGGACAGTAACCCCTCTCACCTCAACATTCACAGAATATGGGAATCTTAGTATAGCGACAGGTTCAGGCAATACCACAGTTACAATATCAGGCGTGGCGACAGTTAATAGTTCAACTGCTCAAATACTGGGCAGAATCAAACGGGATGGTGTTATAATTGAATCATTCAATCTGACGCAAAGCCCGTATCAGCAAACTTTCTCGTTCACAGCACCAGTTACAGAAACCACAGGCACGCATATTTACACTTTTGAGGCTAACGTGACGCCGGGAAAAAAAGGAACATTCTACAATCGCACGTTCTCCGTTATATTCTTAGTCACAGGCAGTTTCGCCGCATCAGTGACTAACGTAACAGCGACAAGCCCACTTACCAGCACTTACGGAGCAACGCCGAATCTTGCCTGTAACCAAGCAAGCGGTTCTCAGGCGGGATGTCTGGATTCGGGCAATTTCACGAAGTTCACTGATACAAACGCGACTGCAACCACACATACAGGACAGATATCGACTTTGCAGTCGAATGACACTTATCACGATGCGAACATTACTTCATTGAAACACCGCCTGAACTCTACGGAATCTAACGATACATCTCTTTTCAGTTATTCCACTTCAAACAGTACACGAATATCAAACACAGAATCCAATGACACAACTTTATTCTCATGGCTTGGATTAAATAGCACAAGAATTGCTAACTTAGAGGTATGGCTTTCGCTTAATAATACCAGAGTTTCTAATTTAGAATCGTGGCTGGGTCTCAACAGCACACGCATAGGTAATCTCGAAACATGGTTAGGATTGAATAATAGCCGCACCACAAACTTAGAATCATGGTCAGCATCTAATAATACAAGAATAGGCACATTGGAATCTAATGATACTACTCACAATACAAGACTGACAGGTACTGAAGGAAATGATACCAATCTCTTTTCTTGGCTCGGCTTGAACGTCACGAAGATTGGTTCATTGCAATCTAACGATACCGTTCATGACACAGCAATTACAGGACTTAGGAACAACGATACTTACTTTAATGGCAGCATATTTCCAACATCAACAGACTTCAGTAATGCAACATCAATGACTGCAAATAATACCGCCGATACCGCCAACGCTACCGCCAACACTGTAACATCGAATCTCGCAACTAATTGGACTGCAACGCAAGCACTCCAAGCGAATGATACTGCCATTTATGCCTATGTCAATGGTACATTCATGAAAGTCGGCAATATCACTGCTTGCACTCAACCGGGTAATTATTCATATTATAACGGCACTAATTTGCTGTGTGCTGTGGACTTAACAAGTTCCTTCTCCCTCAATATCGTTGGCGGTTCTGCTGTGACAGGAGCAGCAATATTGTCCCAAGGAACAGGCATTATTATCACCCAGAACGGAAATAATTTCACCTTTGATTCAGTTGCAGCATCAGTGACTAATGCTACTGTGAACCCTTATAACCTGAATATGAATAATGCTACATCAGGTCAGTTGGATTTCAATCTCAGGACAAAGAATGTTACTGTTAATCTGACAATTGGAGCGAATGTGTCGGGTACATTGCCGGATGCTAATATCGCAAGTGCAACGACATGGAATAATAAAGTTTCAACCGTTAGCGGTATTGGAAACATTCAATCAAGTGGCGGTCAGAACCCAACTATAAATATCACAGGACAAATTCCAGTGGCTAATGGCGGCACAGGCGCAAGCACAGCAGCAGCGGCAAGAATAAATTTAGATGTACCAGGATTAAATATACCTAATACATTCTCGGACAATTTAACTGTTGTTGGTTCAGATGTTTATCTGCTTGATATGGGAGTTTACAACGTCAATCCAGGGGGAGGACAATATGCAGAATTAGCAGCGTGTAACAATCTCAACGCAACTTGTGTATGGGTTGTAGCAGCGGGACAAAATTATGCCGAGGGTGGAGGATTGAACTTAAATGAAACTGCTCTGGTTTCAAGTTCAGGAGCAAATGCTCTCGTGATAAAAACTAACAAACTGAATGCGACAATCAGATACGTTCAAAATGTGGGTACAATGAAGGAAGTAGGTCGGTGGGGGCTAAACTCAAATAATGAGCTGGGTATTTTAGTAATAAATAAAAGTGTAAGCTTGGGTACTGATAATAATGGCTATCATCTCATATTTGCACAACAAGATAAAAGCGGTGTGGGCGGAGTAATCCAAGGTGGGTTTTATGGAGTATATGGTGCAGACAGTTACGAGACTTTACAGGTATTTAACGGTTCATCTCGCTTAAACATTATTAACGCTGCTGGAAAAGGAATAAGAATCAATGCCAGTAATGTTGATAATGCTGTGATTTTAGATGATGTTGTGAAAATGACAGGTCTCGGCGCAGCAACGACAGGAACAGATTTAGTTATTACAGGCTCAAATGAAGTTAGACCGAAAACATCCTCAAAAAAGGATAAACATAACATCACCGCAATGAACGAAGCAAACACCCCAGATAACTTTATGAAAGTAAGACCAATAAAATTTATTTATAATGGTGATATTTATAATAAAGAAACGGTTGGTTTTACTGCGCAAGAAGTGGCATTAATATATCCCGAAATAGTTAATACAAACTATTCAGGGAATGGTACTTATATAAGGATGATTGTAAACAAAACAAATCCAAATGAAGCATCGGGTGCTTTGTATTTAGAAAGAGATGGTTCTTATAGTGTTGCGAGTCTTGTAAGTATTGATTATTCCGCATACACCGCAATTCTTACAAGTCAAATTCAAAAACAGCAAGAGCAATTAGATGTGCAGTCAAGACAAATAAGAAATATTTGCACAAACAACCCTGTATTGTGTTCATGAGGTGAAGTAATATGAATAAACAAAATATATTAATAACTGGAATAATCCTATTTATATTAATAGGAATTGGGTATATTGCAAATCAGGGAAAAGCAGACAGCCCTCCGTCTTATGACTATAATTTTACATATCTTTTACAACAAAAAGGTTTACCTGAAAACACAGATGCTGGGGCATTAATATATTTAGCAATGTGCCCAGGCAACACCAATGATGAATTATGGGTATTATGTGACGATATATCAATGCCCACACCAGTAGTTTTTTTGGGTGATACTGCGGATGCGGTAAATCGCAAGGATGTTTTTGGTGGGGATAGTCCTTATGGTGGTAGAGTTTATGCATGGGTTACAGGCAACATTACAAAAGGAGATAGGCTCTACACCAACGGCGGAACACCAACATTAAATGGTACTCTTACAAATATGTATAATTTAAATTACAAATCAAGAGAGCCGATAAATGCAAGTGATGTAAATACCACTTGGAATAATGTTTATGTGAGAGCATCTGTGAAACCAGATGTTTATAATCGTAGAGCGGAACGCTCAAATGATGGTAATCAGGTTGGTTGGGCATTACAGTCTGTAAATTCAAGTGTTCCAGTCCAGATTAGAATAAGTCGTGATTGAGGATAATGAGATTTATTTTTATTATTCTCTTGGCTACTGTAATACCTTTAGCTTTTGCTTCAGACGATTCAGTTAATAACGTAACTACAATTAACGACAGCAGAGCAATTCTTAATGATAATATCAATAGCGCAAATCCAATAATTGTTCCTGATAAAGCTTCGGTATTACAAGATGTAGATGTAACACCAATACCTCAAAATTCGGGCGGTTCTTCTGGTGGGGGGGGTAATTCAGGTGGTGGCGGTTCAGGCGGTTCAGGAGGTGGTGGTATAACATCATCTGAGAACATTAGCAACATTTTACGATATGAAACTCAAGACAGAACATTGTTAGCAAATCAATCAATTTCATTTAAATTCAATCTTCCTGTATATGAAATTTTACTCATAGGCAAAGAGAATGAATATGATGTGTCTGTTAGAGTGGAACTATTAAAAAATACGCCTCAGAAAGCTACCGTAAAACCTGATGGTGATGTTATACAATACTTCAATATAATAACATCATCAAAGCGGGTAAAAGAAGGTGTTATAAAATTTAAATCAAATCAGTCAGCAACTTTATTTAAATGGAACGGTACTGCTTGGATAAATCTTATTCCATATTCAATATTTGAGCAATGCCAAGAAACACAGGTATTCTATTATGGAACTGACCGTAATAAAGTTAGTTGTAATATTGTTACTCCATTTGAAATAGTAGGAACAAAGCAATATTATAAAGATAATGTAAATAATATCTCTTATAATTATCAAATAAAAACAGATGGGTTTTCCAGCTTTGCGATAGTTTCAACATCTCTGGATAAGCCGAAACCTGTTATCGTATCAGAGGTTACGGTTATACCCATAGAAACACCCTTGTTTCCTTTATATCCAGAAACAACCCCATCACAAAAACAAGCACTAGGATTTGAAGGGATAATAGCTTTAATAGGATTGATGATTATATTTATGGTAAGAAAGAGGTAATCATGGCAAAGGATGGTTTTTAGGATATACGAGGGAATAAATGCGTATATGGTGGCTAATCTTACTCTTATTGGTAGTACCATTAGCCACAGCCACTGATAACGGACAGCTTGCATCAGATACTATCTTCAATTTCAGTGCTATTGGCGTAAATATAACAGTTCTCGCACCTCAAAACTTTTCACAAATAATCGTCTATAATAGCACGCAAACACCCGCAGATACCTTAGAGTTCACAATTAATAGTAGTAAAATCCAGTTTAATGGTAGCACAAACCAAAATCTCTCAAAAATCAGTTTTAATAATAATATCTGGAACTGGACATATACTAATAGTACTGAATATTTGAATGTAAATGCTTCAGTATTATATCAATTAAATTATACTTTATACAAAGAAGGAATAGCACAGCAAACTGCTTTTACTTCAACTTTAAATCTCTATTATAATCTTACGTCAGCAGGAAATTACAGTATTCAATCAGCAGCAACGTCCCAACTATTATCCCCTGCAAATAATTCAGTGAATATAAATCCATCTCCAGTAACTTTTACATGGTTATCCTTCCCTATTTCAGACCCAAACACTATCCAGATAGCAACAGATAAAGATTTTCTTGGTATTATTTCAACATCAACAGCAACATCAACAACAGGAACTTATACAACATCAATATCATTATCTCAAAATACTCAATATTGGTGGAGAGTGAAAACTGCGTCAAGTGGTTATAGTTTTGCATATACTTTTACAACTACAATTCCAACAACAGTTCCTGGTGCATTAAATGTAACCGTGAAAGATGAACAAACAGATGCCGTAATAAACAGCTTCACTACACAGCTTTATAATTCTACTGTTGTTCTAACAAAAAACACTACTAACGGCTGGACTAATTGGACATCAGCAGAAATAGCATCAGGGCAATATTTAGTCAGGATAATTCCGACTTCACAATCTGTTTCAACCACTATAACAACATCAACAACCACTGGATACGTTGTAAATAGTTCTGGTGGCAATACAACCTATCCTAACACTTCTTCAACATCAAGTACCTCAACATCAATAACATCAACAGGATATGCTTCACGTTCTGTTCTTGCAACATCCCCGACAACAGTAACAGTTTATTTACCATCATCCAGCGGAACGAATGTAATTGATACTGTTGCATTTAATCTCATGGATTATTCAGGTAAATTCTCACCAACAATGGGCGCATATATGGTGATTATAAAAAACAGCTCAGTTATGGATAGTGAATATTTCCAAAAAGATGGTAAAGTAGCCACTTATTTAATAAGGGGAGATATTTATACAATATCAGTTTATAATAGTAATACCAATTATATGCAACAGTGGGGTAATTATGTATCGGTAGGCAGCGGAACAGTTCCTATTGTAATTATGAATATTGGTGTAAATGAAACAACATATTTACCGTTTGCATCACGAATAACGCATACCACTAACAGTATAGATTTAACTTGGCAAGATAGAAATAATATAATGTCAAATTTAAATTATACTATCTATAAAGGTAATACATCAAATCTTGTTTACTCTTTACAAACAGCAGTAAAAACAGGAGCAACATCATACACCATAACATCAAACGATACTTATTATGTATTCCTTAATGCCACAACTTCTCTGGGTCAGAAAAAATCATCGCAGGTATTTGATTTAACCGCAGGAACTAAAGGAATCCCAGGAAGACCAGTCCCGTGGATATACGGGAATTTTGCAATAGCATCATGGCTACAAAATGCTATATCTATTATGTTCTTAGTAATTCTCGGAGGTTCATTCGGGGCAATGCATAGAGGAGAGGGTTCAATCATAACAGGTATATTCTCCCTTCTCTTTTGGTTCTGGGGATGGCTTACATTAACAACAGCAATGGCAGGATATTTAGGTGCTATTGTTTTCTTTGCAGTATTATATCATTTAGAATCAAAACGCCGACAAGGAGCAATGCCATGAGCAAAGATATATCAATAAATATCAGTATAAATAAAGGTGATAACATTTGAAAGCCTATGATATTTTCTGGTTTATAGTAGCTTTTATGTTTTCAGCAAATATACTTGCAGCAAGCGGTATTTTTGACAGTACCTTAAATGATGACGGTACACCTTGCATACGGAATTGTGGAATTAGTGAAAATTATGGAGTTGAAATAGGTAAAATAAATCAAACAATGACAGATAGTGTACCACAGAAAGGAGAAGAACTTGGTATTCAAGAACTCACTATATCTGCGTTTGGGCTTTTGATAAGAAGTCTTGTTATTATGGTTGTTGTAATACTTTATTCAACAATTTTAATGCCTGTTTTCTTATATCAGCTTGGACTCCCAGAACCTGTAATAGCAGCATTTTCATTATTTACATTGATAACCGCCGTGATTGGCTACAACCAATATCGCGCCCGAAGTTCGCTTTTAGGAGTTGAGTGATACGAAAAAACTATTTAACCTCTATCTATCAATATTAAGATACCCCATAGTAAAAATAGTGATAGCTATTGCCTTTATTATAATAGGAATATCCATAGCACAAGCAGCTACTCTTCAAACATCATCTACTTTTCCACAAAAAATATTTAAATGTCAAGAATCAACAATTAGTGTAACTTATATCAATACAGCCGATATTGTTTCCGTTAATGCTTTAGTCAATGAAAGAGACGGGACTCAAATTTCTTACGCTATGCAAAATATGAGTGGTGGTATATGGAATTACAGTTATGGCAATGATAACACTACAAAATGGGGTAACAAAACAATCTATTTTCAAGTGATAACAGCAAGCGGAAGTTATATTAATCAAACATCTACTTTTATTTTTGTTTACTCTGATGATTGTATAGGTTCAAATATCCAATCATGGAAAAACACATCAACACGCAGTGGTTTTGGGAATTATACAACTCCTCTTTTTACAGGGGATAAAAATGTTCTCGAAGTAGCTCAACAGCCTTATCTTGATTATTTTGGATATGCGATTTACGTATTAATCGCTTTTAGCATGATGAGCATATTATATTTGAAAACACAATCAGTAGCACAACCTCTACTCATGGGATTTTTAATGGTAGCTGTTTTAGTAGGCTCTAATCTCATTCAAACTCAATATAAAACGTATATCCTTTTACTTATGGCAGTAGCAATGGCAACTATATTTTGGAAACTGTTTAAATCAGCATGAAAAAACATACATAAAAACCATACTAAAATTATATAAAAACTATATTAATATGAGTAAAAAAAACAGCAAAACTTATTTTGATTGGATGATAAATGTAAATCAGATAAAGGAAAACAGAACAGAAAGAGAAATCAAGAAAGCACTGGATAAAGTATATCGGAGAGGTAGAAGAAAAAGATGAAATTAAAATTAGTTTTTGTTATAGCAATGCTTGGAATTGCTTTATCTCTTATTGCATACACTCAATCAATATCAGGTATAGATTTAAATACAGTAAATTCATCAGTAAAGATAAATCAAAGTCAGGTAAATGTAAGTTCGTATCTTTATAATGGCAGTTTAATAGGTGGTGCTAAAACCTTTTCCGATTTAACCATAACGGCAAAAAGCTCTTTTTTATGCCAAAATTATGGCGGTAATGTTGCAAATATAGGAACATTGTATATTTCAAATGTTGTTATATCAACATCTTTTACAGTGTCAAGTTCAAATATTTCAGATGCATCAAATGTTAAGTGTGTAAGGTTTGATTCATAAAAATAAATCAAAACAAACCCTAAAAATTAATAAAGTTTAATCTTACCTAAACTTTATAACGTAAGGTAGAGAGGGATATACAGTGAACCCATAGTCTTCCATATGCAAATGATAAGTTTAATACTCAATAATCCTTATATATGGGTGATGATATAGTTAATCATATACGATATGGATACTGATAATGAAATTAATTACCTTAAAAATACCTGAAAGGGATATTGCTGTTATTGACAGTATAGTTAAAAAATCCAAAAAATATGATAATAGGAGCGACTTTATCAGAGTTTCTATTAATGATTTGATTATGAGAGAAACATGATGAAAGCATTTCAATTCAGGATATATCCTAACAAGAACCAAGAAGTTAAGCTGAACAGAACACTTACTACTTGCAGAAAACTTTACAACGATGCTCTTGCTGAACGAAAACGACAGACAGAGCTTAACAACCTGTGCAAGGATTTTGGCGTATTTCCATGGGGAAAACCTGAATGGATAAATTACTATGACCAGGCAAATGCCCTTACTGATAATAAAAACACATTTCAACAAGAGATATACTCACAAGTATTACAAAACACATTAAAACGAGTCGATAGGAGCTTCAAGAATTTCTTCAATGGGTTTGGCTACCCAAGATTCCAGGGAAGAGATAGGTATAATTCGTTCACATATCCCCAAACCGGTTTTGGACTTAAATCTGGAAAGATTAATCTCTCAAAAATCGGGAATATCAATATAATTCAACACCGAGAAATAGGAGGTACTATCAAAACATGCACAATTAAGAAAGATGTTAATCAATGGTATGCGATATTCACAACAGAAACCGAGAAAATCATAGAAAAAGTATTTGTAAAAACAAAGATAGGTATTGACGTGGGAGTGACATCGTTACTCACCCTGAGTAATGGAGAACAGATAGCCGCTCCGAAGTTCCTGAGACTATCAGAAAGTAAGCTTGTTAGGGTTCAAAGAGAACTTAATAGAAAAAATAAAGGTTCTACTAATAAACAAAAACAGAGAACGAAAATAGCGATAGTACATAGGAAAATCAGGAATCAGAGAAAAGATTTTGCTCATAAAACAAGCAGAATGCTTGTTAATACATACGACCATATTGTTTTTGAGGACTTGAATATAAAGGGGATGGTTCAGAATCATCGTCTTGCAAAATCAATATCAGATGCAGGATGGTATCAGTTAATCAGTTTGACAAAATCCAAAGCAGAATATGCTGGGAAGATAGTTGAACAGGTCAATGCCAGAAACACGAGTCAGAATTGCAGCCAATGTGGAAATCCAGTCCCGAAAAATCTTTCATTAAGGACACATTCATGTCCTTTATGTGGTTTAGTACTGGATAGAGACCACAACGCTGCAATCAATATACTAATGAAATCAAAAAATACCGTAGGAATTACGGGAATTAAAGCCTGTCTAAGTAATCTCAATAGAGAACCGATGAAGCAGGAAGCTCCATCACCTCAGTGGGAGTAGTTCACATATTATAATGTATAATTTATATGTTAGAGGACAAGCAAATAATGAGCTTAGAAAAAAATCTTATAGAACGGGACGGAATCGAAAATACAAGTCCAATACCAGCTTATAGAAATCATCAAGCCACAACAAGACAGAACAAACTTGATTATGAAATTACTAAATTAATGAGGTAAAATAAGAAATGCCATCTTTACAATACATGAAAGCATCAAATAATTATTACGTTTATGTTCCTCGAAGAATAGTTACTGAATTAAAGCTATCTCCAGGTGATGAGCTTAAACTTATAGAATGGATAGCAGCAGAAAAGAACATTCAGAAGGAAAAACACAAAAAAACAACGGTATAATAATTATGGCCGAAATCCAGATAGGGATATGTCAAAACCCTAAAAACAATCCTACTACATCCATTGCACCTAATGAATACAACCCTAAAAAACATCATAGCGATTCCTGTAAATATTTCAGTAAAAAGCAATCAGATAGGAAAAGATACGATAACTTTCCTTTTGTTTTCTCTAAAATCCCTCCAAATATAATGGTTTGCGCTAATTGTGAATATTGGAAAAGAACAGGTAAATTAGTACAAAGTAGTTTTTCTAACTCTTCTAAATCTTCTCAACCATAATCTTTATATACCATACATGCCATAGTATAGTATAATGTATAATGTATAACATTATGCAACGGAGGTATAAAAAAATGGTAACTGAACTTAATAAAACAGTACACTGGATAAACGGTACAACTAAAGACCCTATAAAAATGTCATGTGGGCATGACAGAAAATCTGGAGAATTAATGACGAATGATTCGATGAATGTAAATTGTCCAGATTGTGTAAAAATCATTAAGCGTCTTTTTTAATTTTAACGAGGACATAAACATGAAACACCAAAATTTACAGCAATGCCTTACTCTTTTAAAAAGACGTGAGGAATCACAATCTGACTTAGTAGTTAGAAGTGATGAATTGAATATGAACGAAGATGGGATAGTAAAAATGCCTATGCTATCCCCTACACCCGTACCCATGACGCAATGGGCGCATGGACAGATGGCAAATAAACTTGAAATACCTCAATCCTATTATAACAGGATGTTCCAAAACGATAAACCACTCTTAGCGCAAAATGTAAATCGTTGGTTGCAATCCAGAAATAACCTATTAGTGAGAACAGAAGCAGGAACAGCAAGAGCTATTTTATCCAGTAGATACAAAGTAGTTCAAAACAGGCTTGTTCTGGTAACGGTAATAAATGCTCTGGAAACGATGCACAGACCGTATATTATCCGTTCACTCAATGAATCTGATACTACTTTCTACGCTAAGTTTGTAGGCGAAGAAACCTATGATATTGGCGTAAATAAGGATGGCACACCTGACCTATACAGAGGCGGAATAGTCCTTAGAAACTCTGAAGTAGGAGCATCAAGACTCCGAGTGGATTTATTTGTATCCCGACTTTCATGTGGTAATGATGCTATATTCGGAGATGAAGGAATATCAAAGGTTCATCTCGGAAGGAAACTTAATGCAGGTATTGTAGATTTTCAGAGTGATACAATCGAAGCCGATAATGTAGCAATGATGAAAGCAATCAGGGATATGGTTTATACTGCTTTTGACCCTGCTGGAATCCAACATATCTACGATACAATAAAACTCTCCAAAGATAACACACAACAACTTACATCACAGGTAGTAAGACAAATCCAAAATCAACATAAACTTAGTGATGATATGACCGACAGACTCTTGGCATCACTGCAAGGCAATACCCAATACGATATAGCACAATCCATAACCTTCAATGCTCAAGCTATTGAAGATGAGGATAAGCGTATCGGGATGGAAGAACTCGGAGGTTCTATCCTAATGATGCCAGCACCACAATTTAATAAAACCTATAAACCAAAAGAGAGTAAAGACATCTCTCTTTTTTCCGAGGTGTAAATTATGAAAAGATTTATTTTTTGCCCGAATTGTGGTAGAATGTTAGAAATAGATATGTGGAATAACTCTAAAACAGGATGCCCTGACTGTGGCACGTTAGTTACAGTAACAAGAATGGATATAGTAAACAATAAAAAAATAGTTAGAATACTATGTGAAAGAGACGTGGTCGCTAAGAAAAAAATAATGGAGGTGTAAATTATGAAAAATGATAAGATAAAGGACGATATAAGAAATCTCTTATTATCAAAAGGATACGTGGTATCTAATCAGAGCACAAGAATTCTAACTAAAATCCGTGAGATGGAGATTCCAGATGCAGAAACTGGATACATAAGAATATTAGAGACAAAAATTAAATATCGCTTTGGAAAAAATAACCTGCAAAAATTCAGTGATGGAATAAAAAGATACTCTGTACCGTTCTCAAGAATAGAAATAAAAGAAGGTAAAATAAAAAAGAAAACAGAAAACATAGAGGTGTAAACAATGGAAATAAACGGAACAATGTTAAATCTTGAATCGGAAATATCAAGAATATTAAATAATGATGAAAATTTAAATAATTACATCAAGAAAGGATATTACAAAAACCATAATAATAAATCTCCAGAATGGTATGAGCAAATGGATTTTGGAATGGGTGATGTTGAATATCCTCTGGGAATGGAATCTCAAGAATGGAGAATCTATGCAGCGTGTTTAAGAGAATTTGGAATTGTTATTTTTATAACAGATACTCTACATCTTGAAGACACAAGACAAACTATCAAAACATTGGTAGAGCAATATGGTTTACGTAATGTGACAAATGAAATAGCAAAACAAGTAAAAGTAATGGAAACAAAGTGATTGAAATGGTCTCAGATACAAGAATAAAAGAAATCTTACAGGAAGTGGCTAATGAAATAGGTGGGGAAGTGAGAGAAGGATACTCAGGCAGGGGCATGTATGGCAAAGAATGTTATGGTATCGTTTGTGAAAATAGTATTGAATGCATCGAAGCTGCATTTGCTATGGGATTAAGAGGAGCAAAAACTGATAATATGGGGTTGAGATATATTGTTTATTATCCAAATCCGAGAATAGAAGATGTTGAAGAGGATGATTAAAATGGCATACGAAAGTTTAGAAAAAGAGAGTTTACTAACTCTTGAAACTATAATAAGTTTTTATATATGATATTGCTAATTCAGCAACACAAGCAAGAAAGGACGCAGAATACGAACTTAAAAGAATTAAAACAGAAATAGCTGATAGGTTCTAAAAGGTTTATGACTAAAATAAGAGTTGGATTATATAATGTTAAATCATTATGTAGTGTTAAATCAAAAGAAATCATTATCCTAAAACCTTTTGATGACATTACATTATCTGATATAAGGGAAAAGATAGGTAAAGACGAAGAAATTATCGGATGGGCTGAAATGGAGGAATAAAATAATGTCATTATGCACAAAACACAATCGTTATTCAAGGATTGATAAATGTCCTTTTTGTATCCAAGAAGAAAAGGAAATAAAACAGCTTGACTGGGAAATAAAACAACTTGAAAAAGAAATAAATGAACCTATTATTTTATGGGAAGGAAAAAAATGGCCATTACAAATCAATCATGCAATAGGCAAAAATTAGGTATGCCAGATAATTGCGCTCTTTGTAAGGAGTTAAATAAAGAACAATATCAAAACTGCAAAAACAAATAGGTTACATTATATAGTATAAAAGATAAGATAAGATTGAGGACAGTAACATGGAAACAATAGTATTACCAAAAGGTAAAGATAAATCCATACAAATGGATAAATTTATTGAACAGATACAAGAAATTCAAACACTGGTAGTTAAACCGATGTCTGCTCGTGGCTGGGGATATTTCCTTGAGGGTAAAAAGGTAATAACCAAAGCCGAAATCGATATAGTAGAGAAACTCATTAACGATTGTCGAAAAGACGGTTTACTTCCAATAGATTTCACTGCTGAAGAGGAAGGAAGGCAATTCTCAGGAATAGAAATACCTACTATCAAAATGGGAGACCACGAAACACCGATTCAGTACATGCGGTCTTATCTTCAATCTGTTCTTAGATGTGAGAATTGGTACATTCCTGATTGGTGGAATGGTGAAAAGTATTACATCCAGATGATAGTCGAAAAAATAGACTTAAAATATCTTTTTGAGGACGTTTGTAAAGAATATCATATTCCAATAGCAACCGCTAAAGGATGGTCATCTATTAGGCAGCGTGGAGAATATGCAAGAAGATTCCAAGAAGCCGAAGTTAATGATTTACAATGTGTTCTTTTATATTGTGGAGACCATGACCCAGATGGATTAAGAATATCATCTTTCCTTATGTCAAATCTTGAGGATATTGAAAATATCGTATGGTCAGATGGAGTTACTGGATATGACCCTTCTAATTTGATAATAGATAGATTCGGACTGAATTATGATTTTATCACTCAAAATAATTTAGTCTGGATTGATAACCTTATCACAGGTTCTGGAAAAAACCTTGCATCACCATCCCATAAAAACAACCGTATGCCATATATGCAAGAATACTTATCAAGATACGGAGAAAGAAAAGTCGAAGCTAATGCTATTCTTGCAAATAGGGATACAGGCATCCAGCTTTGTAGAAATGCCATAGAGAAATATCTTGGTAATGATGCACTTTCCAGATTCCATCAAAAACGTAAAGAAATACAAAATGAGGTAAGAGAATTTAGAACTAAAACACATCTCGATGAAAGTATCCAGACTGCACTTAGCATAATTGATGATGAACTCGGAGAGTAATTATGAAAGACATAAAAATAAAAGCTAAATGTTTCTTTATGGGACATGATGTTTGCTATTAATACCTATTATCATGGATTATTAAGTTACATTTGAAATATTTATGCTCCATTTTCAACTTCTCCCAAATAATGAAATAGGAATATCATTTCATTACGACCCTGCGATTATAGAGATTATAAAAACATTATCGCATCGCAGATGGGATTCAATCTCAAAACAATGGATATGTCCGCTTTCTATTGCTCCAGAGATTCAATTAGTAACAAAACACAAACTCCCAGAGCATATTTATCAGCAACACAATCTTATCTATTCTAATCAGCAAATTCAATATAATCCATCCTTACTGAAAATATCACCATATCCTTTCCAGATAGAAGGCATTAAATTCTTATCACAAACTAAAAACACTTTATGTGCTGACGATGTTGGATTAGGAAAAACACTTCAAGCTATTGCTACGACATTGCACCTTAACTGTAAAAAAGTTCTTATTATATGTCCAGCCAGTGTAAAGAGACAATGGCAAGGTGAAATATCAAAATTCACATCACATCAATCACAATTAATTGAAGGAACACAACCACAACGGAAAGAGCAGTATTCCTCCATCTCTCCGACCTTCTTTATCATAAATTATGAGCTCTTATTACATGACCTTCCGCTTATTAATTTAAGGCAGTGGGATATGGTTATTGCTGATGAAATCACCCGCATTAAAAATTATCGTTCAAAAACCTTATTATCACTATCCCAAGTAAAAACCAATTTTAAATTAGGACTTAGTGCAACTCCATTAGAGAACAGTTTAAAAGAACTACATTCAATTTTTTCATGGATTAATCCTCATATTCTCGGAAGATGGTATGATTTTGTAAATCAATATACCTATTATCGTAAAACACCGTGGAACTCTTATGAAATCACAGGGATTAAGAATAAAGAACTACTACATCTTAACTTAAAAAAGGCTATGATAAGAAGAAAGAAATCAGACGTATTTCAGCAATTGCCGTCAATCACACGTCAGGAATACTATGTACCTTTATCATCACAACAAAGGCTCTTATACGAACAAATAAGGAATAAGGTAATAACACTCATAGATAAGCCTAATTTCAATCACAATGACCAGATAAACACCCTTACAGAGCTTTTATATTTGAGGGAATGTTGTTCATCGCCACGACTATTAAATCAGGATTTAAAAGAAAATGGTAAAATCCCTGAGATAATAGCTATATTAGAGCAATTAAATAAATCTAAAATAATTCTTTTTACACAATGGAAAAAATTTGGTGATTTGTTAGTTGAAGAGATACAAAAAAAATGGAAGTGTATATTTATACATGGTGATATTTTACCAGAAAATAGAGATAAACTAATATCTGAGTTTAAGGAATCATCAGATATTAATATATTGGTCACTACCGATTGTTTAATGTATGGTATGAATTTACAGTTCTGCGATACAATAATCCATTGTGATTTGCTTTTTAATCCTCAAAAAATGATGCAAAGGGAAGGTAGGGTTCATAGGATAGGGCAAGAAAAACCAGTAACGATTATCACTGTAATGACTCAAGATACAATCGAGGAAAAGGTTTATAATTTATTACAGGAAAAACAAACCCTTTTTGATGAAGTAATAGAAGGACAAGTAATAGATAGGGAATTAATCAAAAAAATAATGAGGTGAAAAATATGACAGATATAACGGTATTGAAATTACCAAAATATTATGGGAGGACTAAAAATAGTGAAAATAAGTGCTTGCGTCCAAAAAAGTTGAGGACAGTTTTTGGAACGATGCGGCGCAAGCAATAGTTAATAAGATTTTATGGTATATAAAAGTAATCTAATATTAAACTAAAAAGGTGAAAAAATATGATAAACGTAAAAATAATGAATTATAATGAATTACCAGACGATATAAAAAAGCAGCCATTATCCAACAACGGTAGTGGTAAAGAAGATGCTCAATATTTGGTAGTTTTTAAAAATAGTAAAATAATCAGAGTAGAATCTGATGCAATGGAACCAGAAGATGCAAGTTTTTCAAGAGATTTACATTGGATAAAAGATGCTATTCTTGAAGCATATCAAATAGCGTTGGATGAAATATGAGTAAAAAACTACCAAAACACCATAGACTGTTTAAACAGCTTAAAGTAGGGCTAATAACTTATGATGATTTATCCCCAGAGGATTTACAATTAATAAGAAATCACTATCCATTTTTGTTTAAATGAGAATAATGTATGAGTGATAATTATGAGTTAATGCGTATATGGAGAACTAAAAAAGACGGGATTAAAGATAGGTGGGGTGTAGAAGGAATTATACATGATTATGAAGCACCATTACCACAATATGAGGATAAAGATTCAGTTGATTCAGCACCTGTAACGTTAGGAGATGCAAAAGAAATTATACGTTATTTGTTGAAAAATGATTTAGTAGGATATAAGTTAGTCAAAAAAAACATTAAAATTTAAAAGGTGAAAAAATAACAGAACAATTACATTCAATAAATCCGATATGTGATGGATGCAATGAAGAAATATTAGGATATATAGTAAGTAGATTTCCTTATCATTTACATCCACAATCAACCTGCTTTAAGAAAGCCTTTTTGATAAAGGATTAATTTCTACTAACCGTTTTTAGAGTTTATTAAACTTTAAAAGGTTTTAAATATACCCTAAGATAATTAAAAGTATGAGGACAGTAATATGATAGATAATAGATACATAACAATAACAAAAGATGACCCTGCATATCCATTTTTGCAGGTAGTATCGAATAGGAAAAATAATGATGTAATAAAAACAGCAGCCGCTCTTTTTGATTTATTGCATACACTGCATAAAACATCAACACAAAACAGACCGCCGTTAAATGGTTCATCACGTTTTGTTATATCAGAAAACATAGGAATTTCAAAAGGATTAATCAGCCAGTATCTTACAGTACATAAAAAGATTCAATCCCAGAAAGTAAAACAAGAAATCATTTCTAATCATATTGGGATACTAAAAGCGTATCCATTATCAAAAATAAGAGGTAAAAACCAGGAAGAAACGGAAAAACTACAATTACAAAAAATTGAGATGTTAAAATCAGCAAGGGAAAAGCAGATGAGTTAAATGAGGCGAATTTGGAGATATACTTCAAAACGGGAAGTCCAACATTTAACGAGAGGGAACTTGCAAATCAACCTCACTGCTCCCGTTATGCTGAACTATAACATAAAAAAGCATAGGAGGAATTAACTAAAATCAAAAAACATCAGACCACATTATATACCTTCGATATAGAGGTAAAGCGGAAATTTACAGAAACCATATACGGAAAAAGGTTTCTTTGTAATCCGTAACTTTGCCTCTATCAAAATGGGAATTATCAGGTTAAAACCCTGAAATACCCGAAATAAAAATAGGAGAATTATGCAATTAGATAAAGATGAAGGAGAATCAACCGATAATTACGAATTTGATTTAAAGAAAACGCTTGAATCAAACATATTAAATATCTTTGCGTTTTTTATCATTTACGTTTATGTAATAATATTCAGTAAAATGATGAATAGTTTCACGTTACCAGAAATGTAAATCATAGCGTTATTTGTATTTGCGTGGTCTGTAATAAGAGCTATATCATCAGTTAATATTAATCTCGAATATAAACCAAGAGATAAATGAAAAATGAGAGGTAGAATGTACGAATACTCGTTAAAATCATTGAAAGATAAAAAGGAAATACTGCTAAAAGAAAGAGACAAAATCAGAGAAATAAAACCCTTAGAAATATCAGTTATAGAAGGACATTATCTATCTATAATTACTGATATTGATATTGCAATCGAAAAATTAACGCCGCAAAGAACACCATCACAGACATTATAATAAAAATCAAAAAGGAGAACAAAGATAAAATGACTTTACCACAAGAAAAAATAGATTCCTTAAATCAGTTATCCCAAATACACGGGATTCCGATTCAGGACTTAGTATCGTATTATGAAAAACACTTAGCAGACCCTAATTATAACGGAAAATTTAAAAGCCAGTCCGAATTATTGAACTATATAGATAGTTTAATAGTTGGATTTATCGGGGAATTTGCTAATAACGTAATGGATGAGGTTGAAATGCTTATTTTAGATTCATCAACACCAAGAGAATCAAAAAACCAAAACTACTTCAATAGGCATCTTGCATTAGCGAAAAGAACATCAGGGGACACTAAAATGAAATGGTTATCTGTAATGAATATGGAAGAGACAGGAGAAATGATACAACTTCCAGATTTATCAACAGGTAAGATGAAAATAAGCATTACAAAAGAAACCGACCAGACGATAGAAGCCTTTTCACGTACTGGATTATCAAACTTTACACCACAAGGATTAACGTGGGTCTCGCCAAATGAAGCGGAAAAGAAGGATTTTATCCGTAAAATAATAAAACCAGTAGAGATAGCTCAAGCAGGTAAAAATTTATCATTAAAACTTGATGGAACAGATATGATAAGTCCATTTTCATTACGCCTTATCAGTGGAACAATCAGTTCCCGAAGATTATCGAAGAAAGTGGATGATGAAACCAGGAAGGAAAGAGAATCAGGCATCATAAACATTGTTGATAAAAGTGTTGCATTGAATCCCGATTTCTTCAAAAACAAAACAATTACCGACCCAAAAGACGCATCAAAAACAAAAATCCAATATGGCGGATTTGCAGGATTTTGCGAACCTGATGATATTAGGAATATTGATAGAGGAACACAAGCGGAATTTATCGGCTATATAACATCACCCCAAAATATGAATGTTGTTACTATTTGGACATCGTTGGTAGTAGCTCCAAAAACACCTACACAGCGATTGAAAACAGGAAAAACCGATAACAAACAATCTGCACCAAGCGGAATTAATCCTGCTGCACTTTAAACAAAAACAAATATGACGAAAAATTCAACATCAATAAAAATAGGCGATAATGTAAGAACCATAGTGAGAGAATTAAAACTTGGTTCTTGCGTTATTGACCAGATAGAACTTGATTATCTCTATAATCTTTTTTCAGCCTATAAATCAGTAGCAGGAATGCACGGAGTAAAATAGATGTCTAAAGTTTGTTGTACTAATCCACAGTGTAATAATTATTTGATGCAATTTCATACAGTAAGTAAAGCACCAAGTCAGGATGTATGTGACGGATGCAATCAGCAGGGAACATTAGAATTTACAAAAGAAAACATAGGAGCAACATAATGGAATCATTATTACCAACGGAAGGAGAAGGATTTGTACCACAAGAAGATTTCAGTAAGATGAAATTTGATTTCACCCCAGATACTTCGCAGGGTAAAATCGTTTTTACCATTCACGGACATAAGGGTGCAGGAAAAACGTATGGAGCTTTTGCCATAACCACAGGCAGAATAGGCGGCTTTCAAGCAGGAAGAACAGTAGCACTATCATTTGATAAAAAAACAAAAATTACAAAAGACCAATGGTTTTCCCAAGATAATATAATTGTTCATGATGGTAAAAAGTATTACGTAAAAGCACCGCCAGATATGAGGGTAAAATCAGGATATATTTCATATCTTTACATGCAGCAGCTTCTTGATATAGAAGCTAAGAATAATCCCGATTGGATAATATTTGATGGATTTACCGATTATACTGAAATCCTTGAAATGTATATGCGATATATCAATGGTCTTAAAGCTACACAAGGATTTGCTAATCGTAATATCTGGAAAGACAGAGGTTCTGCTATACAAGACTTACATGACAGAGCTATGAAAGCAGCCAAGGTTGGCGTAATTTATGTTACTTATTCTGATAAGGATGAGATTGTTCTTGAAGGCGAAGTAGTAACAAAAGCTGATGTACCAAAATATATTGATGTTGTGATGAAGGAAACAGATGTTGTACTGAAGGCAACTAAGGCAAAAGGAAAAGACGGAGACCTTTTCTATCTTCATGTAGAAACAACAAAATATAAGCAATATCTCGGTACTGATGGTAAAATGATGCCTATTATAGACGGTATTACTTTACAGCAGGGAAGAACGTATAATGTAACTGGATTAGCAGAAAAAGTTATACCTACTATTCAACAAAATCAAAACGTGGGACAGGAAACTGTTTTGAAAAAACCAGAAATACCACCATTAGTCACTCCCACAGAGGTTAAAAACCTCCCTGCCCTAACTCTTACTCCAGATAGAATAAAAAATGCTATTGAGGAGATAAAAGCAGTAAGAGAACAGGATGAAGAAACAGAAAAAAACAACGCACCATCAAAAATAAAACACGAAATACCAGACCTTTTAAAATATATGTAAGGTGATTTTTATTTCTACCATACAACATATTATAGATGAACTCGGAGAATTAAATTTAGCTGAATTAAGACAAATAGAAAAAGAACTCTTACATAATATCAGAGTACAGCAAGAAGAGGAACTATTAAATATAGGTAAACAATGATAAAAAAATCTGGATATTTATTTTTTACAATAATGTACTCTTTATTTATGGGAGTTTTAGCAGTCTTATTTTATCAAATGATTTTCACTTATATTTTAGGAAGAACCCCGATATTATTTTATATTTTCCTTAATTTTTTTGCAGGATTTATCCCTTCTTTTTTGATAATGTATTCTGCAAAAAGCCATCTACGAAAAGTAGAAAAACAGGATTCGGAGCAAAACAGATGAATAAAAAATCATCAATCATCAAAAAACAACGAATTTGCAGTGATGATAAATGCAGACAATTCGGATGTTTCCATCATGGAGAACATATAAAAAACGAATATTGTGATGAAAATTGCACACATAACACAGATGCAAAATGCGAGGTAATATAACATGAGTAATGAATTATTAGCAGCCACTATAACCATAATTATTGCAGTTATTGTTATTTTAATTTATGCAATAATGAGTAAAAATCCATCAATAGTAAATAATGTTTTTCTTATATCTGGATTGGTGTTAATCATCAGCATAATAATAGCAATTGAATTTCATAGCACTTTTTTCGCTATTATCATTATAGGAAGCTCATTTGTGTTTTTCCCTCTATTATCACTTAAAATTAATAGATTCACGGAGCAAGTTTATGGAAAATAATATCATGTTATTTCTATTGTCATTACTTTTAGCATTAATAATGTTTTACTGTTTAAAAACATTATCAAATAAATCTATAAGAGTAAAAAAGATACTTGATACATACGAACATAAATGGAATACATTTTGGGGAATATAAATGGAAGTTGCTTTAATACTATTCAATTTTTCATTGCATGGATATGCAACAGCAAGAAAAAACGATGAGATGAAAGCAGGGGCATCTTTTTTTATGGTAGTGCCTCTTTTATCAGATTTATTAATTGGCAGGACTTCAGGATATAAAAATATACTTAATCAACGTACATCAGATTTTTTACTTGTGTTTGCGGTTGCTATTGGATTAGTATCTATATTTTGGTCAATTGGATATTTAATTGGTTATATGAGGGAATAAAATGTCCTTAGAAGTACGTGATATTCTTTACTCAAACTTTTCACGTAATGTAGGCAATCCCTATCAATCTCCAATACATAATCAAGGACAACTTAACAGATTTGTTTCTCTTAACAACGGGGTTAATGATTCTTGTTTTGTATCCACTTGTTTTTATCAAGGAAAAAGACCTGTTTTTGATGACCTTTTCCTTGAAACTGATTTTCTAAATATAGAACCTATGGCAAGAATAGGGCAATGGTATAATGAACACGGAATTGACTGGATACCTGTTTTTTCAGCTAATAGGGGATTTCATATTCATGGGCTTTTTGAACCTGAAATAGTACAACAGCAAACAGTAAAAAAACTTGCTGACCAGATACTAAAGGATACTCGTAACGAAGGGGTTATAGATGCTCATGTAGTAGGGAATTTTAAATGTATGGCAAGAATACCTAACACTAAACGATTAAATGGATTGTGGTGCATTCCTTTATCACAGGAAATGATATTAGATAATCCTCCTATCTCAACTATTTTTTCTTTAGCAAAATCACCACAGTCCATTTATTACAATATCAAAAAAAGACCTAAAATTACAGAGTTCGTGCAAGATGTCAAGGTTGAAGAACATATTACCCCGAAGCATAAATCACTCCCAAAGGAATCTTTTTTCCTTAAAGATGTTCTCCGACCTTGTGTTCATAATAAGCTCATTTCCCCTAATCCCTCACACTTAATAAGAATATCAGCAGTAATAGAAATGTTAAATCAATCAATACCAATTCCCCAGATTTTAGATTCGTTGGAATCATTGGAATGGATTGATTTTGACCGTACTTATTCAAGGTATCAGGTAGAATCCATTGAAGAAAAATGGAAACAAGGAATAGCACATCCTATATCCAGAAAAAAAATAGGATGCACTAAAAAAACATCATGTATAAATTGTATTTTAAGAGGTTAAGAAATGAATAATAAACAATTTATTTTAATCGTTGTTTTACTTAGTCTTATTTCAGGTGTAATTGGATATAATATTAGTGGGTTTCAGATGGCTGTTTTCGGTATGATTAGTGTTCCTGCTCTTTTTTTGTATATAGGTGATTAAAATGTATTCTTTTCCTTATATGCAAAGGATGTTTTTTTGGGTTATTGGTTGGTTATTTGGTTTTTCAATATATGTTATCGGATTATCTTATAGTATATTAAATATATTAATTAGCATAATTATGATTTTATCAGGTTTCTTCATAGTATTAATATCAACTTACCAGATACTAACAATATCAGAAGAGTTAAATTTCAGATTATCAAATCATAGGTAAATTATGTTATCAGAAATAAAAATAAATCAATGGTTAGAAAGAATAGAAAGTAATATGCAGAGTCATAATATTACATTTATGGAATTACAAAATCTTATAACAGAAAAGAGAACATTATTAAAAGTATTAGAAAAGGAGATTAACTAAAAATTATGAAATTACTTCATACAACGATAGGGCATAAAGTATTAAAATGCCCAGAATGTAAAAGTGGAGAGTTGATAGTAAAATATTTTTGTGGCAATAATAATTGTCTTTTTTATAATATAAATTCATGCGATGATATTTGCGATGATATGATATTAGATAATAATTGTAAAATAACAGGATTTATTTTACATTGTAATACATGTGGAGATGATTGGGCTTAAATGCAAATTCAAATAGATTCCTTAGAAGCATCGGATAATCCGCAAACAGTAACTGCTTTAAAAGATAACGGCAAAAATGAAATCATTATTAAACGATTAGAATGCGGTGATTATTTTTGTTCCCCTTGTCTTATTGAGCATAAAACCCTCGCCGATTATGTTAATTCAGTTAAAACAGGTAGGATATTTCAACAATGTCAGGATATGCTTTACTCACGTCAGCAGAATTTTGATTTAAAACTTTACATCTTTATTTCAGGTAATATAGCAGATATTTTTAATTTACCTCATGGTGCTCAAGCAGAACCTTTAATTGCAGCATGGGCATCCTTAAATAGACAAGGCGTCCCGACTATTTTCATCGGTAATCAATGGTTTTTTACAAAAGGAATGTTATATCTTTTTTCCAAGTATAATGATGGAAAAGAAAGAAAATATAATCCTGTAAGAGCACCGATAACTTCAAACGATTTAATTCTTAATAATTATCAGTCAATATCATGGATAACAAAAAGTAAAAACGGAACTGATATTATGGACGGCATTGGAGAAATTACAGCTAAAAAATTAAAAGAGAAATTCCCTACTCCTAAAAAATTATACAACGCTACTATAACAGAACTTCAAGAAGTGGAAGGAATCGGTCAAAAAACAGCAACAGATTTAATAAGATTTTTCAACGGAGAAACAATATGAATACACAAAAAATAGAAAAATACTTTTTAGACAATATGCATCAAATAACAATAGCAGCAATAGCAATATTATTATTAGGATGGATTTTTCTTGTTTACACAACAATTTATTAAACTTTAAAAAATAGGAGAAATATGAGTAAGGCATGGTGTATTTGGTGTGAATCAGGTAATGGTAGACCTAACGATGATTTTTTCTGGTTACATGAAGATTGTTTTTACAAAATTACTGACATAATGGATGATGTTAAGCAAGTTAAAAAAATGTTAGATGAACATAAATCTATTGATGAAATAGCTCGGTTTTTAGAAAGAGGGGAAGACTTTGTGAGAAAATGGAATAACACATCTAAAATAATAAAAAGCTTTGCTAAAAAATAATATTAAACTTTAACAAACTTTAAATAACTAAAAATCAATAAACTAAATTGAGGACATATAATTATGTTAGATACACGATGTTGGAATTGTGCTAAAAATATTGAAGTATGGGATGATGCAAAAGATTACCACCCAGATTTTGCTTATAAAGAATATCAAGGCAAAGGTATTTTCAAATGTCCTCGATGTAACGATATTCTTGATATAAGTGATAGTACATACATCATTAAAATATCAAGAGAATACGATGAAGAAGGAGAGTTATTTACTAATTTCATAGAATATGACCATTCACTAAAAGATGGTAAGGATAGTTTTGAAGAAGATATGAATGAATATGATGTGTTTGACCATTTGCCTTTTGGTAAATATCTTCTTGAAGTTTATTGGTTATATTATCAATGTGGTGGATATGAGTATCCTAATGAATGGGATTTAGATTATGCTATTCTCATGGAAGAGGAAACGAAAGAATGACAGAAATTGACGGTAAACAAGAATTAGACGTACATTTTACACTTAATATGATGCATCCTGATTATAAAGGAATATTAGAGAGATTAGAGGCTCTTTGTACTATTCCGCATGGTGTAGTAGTATCATCATCTTTTACATCAAGAAGAGAATCTAATTCACCAAAAGAAAACCCAGAATTTGAAGCATTTTTAAGAGGACAGGAAGGACAATAACATGAAAATACCGAATATTCTTTATTACTTTTTAATTGCATGGAGTACGATATTTCTTTTCGTAGCAGTATATTCAAAATCATCTATTTATTTTTATGCTCATAATATATTTATTATATTTTGGATAATTATGATATTCTTAAGCAAAATAAATAATATGGATAAAATAAATAAACACGAAATAGATAGAGCTAATAATTTAATTCAAAATCCTATAAGGCTTCCACATAGTAACATTTGTATAAATGATGAATTTCTCTTTTTATTGAGGTTATAATGGATTTTTCACTTCTTTTACAATCAATCGGGTTAGGATTTATGTTTGTTGGAATTATATACATTATCATAGTTCTTATTAGCATAATATCAACAAAATGGAAATTATGTTTTATGGCAATAGTTATTGGTATTTTAATATACCTTATACAAATAACGGGGAAATGAATATGGAAGTTAGAATAAAAGGGAAACCTGAATTTGTAAGAGCTATTTTAAATAAAAACGATATATTTTTACAATTAGAATCAGCTAATCTTATAACAAGTTCGTGGCTACCGTTTACACCAGATTTACGCCAAAAGCACATTATTGGTATGGTGAAAAAAACACATACTGGAATTATATTGATGAATGATTTTAAAATTAATGGTGAAAAATGATAGAAATGTTATGGGTAGATAAATATCAACCGCATTTTTTAGATGAAATCATTGGTCAAAAAGAGTTAGTTCAAGCATTTAAGCGATATGTAGAAATAGGATTTATACCTAATCTTACTTTAGGCGGAAGTCCTGGTGTTGGAAAAACACAAATAATAAAATGTTTTGCTCATGATTTGGAACTTATTGATTGGGATGAAAAAGGAGAAATGTATTCATTACAAGCAGGACAATTTCATTTAATGAACGCATCTGATTCACGTGGTATTGATATGGTGAGAACCACGTTAAAAGGGCTTGCACAGCAACCGACAAACGGTATGCCTCGACTTATCGTTCTCGATGAAGGAGACGAAATAACAAAAGATGCACAAGCTGCGATGCGCGGTCTTATCCAGGAATGTTCCTCTAATACACGCTTTATACTTACAGGGAATTATCCAGAGGAATTTTTAGAAGCAATAAACTCAAGATGTCCTTTAAGAGTAGTCCCTCCTCTAACTAAAGATGATGCCATAGAGATGATAAAAAGGATTCAGGATAAGGAAAAATTCACTATTACTGATGATGCCATTAATCTTTTATTTTCATCGTGTAAAGGCGATATGAGGCTTTTAATCAACCGTCTTCAAGATGCTCATATAGTTTCAAATGGTAATATCCAGAAAAATCATATTCCAGTGGTTGAAGTGGGATTGGAAGAAGTAAGAAAAATCATAGAAATAGCATTAACTAATTTTGAGCAGGCAAGAGAAATATTTATTGCATTATATCATACAAAAAAGGATACATCTCAAATACTGCAAAAACTCTATGAAGCATCCTATTTTGTACCACTTACACAAAATCCTGAAAACAATGAAATTATGCAAAGAAAATTAAGAGACCGTATCGCAGAAACAGATTTTCGTTTACAACAAGGAACAAACTCAATTATCCAGCTCGATGCTCTTTTAAATTATATCAGGTTACTAAAATTTATACCGTTGAAATGTGAAAAGGAGAAATAAATGTTAATATTATTTTATTTTGGATTATTACTATTAAGCCCGTTTATTTTTATCGGACTAATTGCAGCACTAAAAGAAAACCGTAATTTATTAATAAATTTAGATTTAAATTTATCTGGTGATAGATTAGTTATAGGATTATACGTATCAGGAATTATATTAATAGCATTTTCATTATCAGATTATTTCAAAGGATGAGTAAATATGAATAGACCAAAATATCCACCTATAAAACATATACAAGCAACAGGACTACCTGAAGCTTATGCAAAGTTAGTGAAAGTTTGTTTGAATGAAGGAGCTATTAAAAAGAGATTTTATGGAAAACCTGTAAATACTCTTGATATAGTTTCACTGACAGAAATTCAAATGCCACTGTTAGAACCTATGCTTCATCCAGATTTTCCGACAAAAGAACTTCATTTGAAAGAATATGAAAAACAATGGGAACGTGATTATGACTGGAAAAAACAGGGTTTTGAATATAATTATATGGACAGATTAATTAAATATCCAGTAGTATCTACCGATAGTGAAGAAAAATACCAAAATTTGCATGGAAACTATTATAAAAAATCTGACCAATTTAGATTTATTAACCAACTCAAAGTAATTAGAGAAAACATATCTAAAAGAATAGAAAAGGGTGGAGAATGTTTAGTTTCAAATAGAGATGAAGCAATTACATGGATTCCTGATAGAGATATGTTTGTTTCAGAAGACCAACCTTGTCTCCAACGGTTGCAGTTTTTTATTTATGGATATCCAGAAAGATTACTACACCCTCATGAAGAACAATTAAAAGAAAAAGGGTACATTAAAACAGAACTTCCGAAGAAAGGTAAAGCAGAAGTTCATTGTATGTGGCGTTCAAGGGATTTATATTCAGCTTGGAACTCTAATATGATTGGATTAATTAAGATGTTAAATAAAGAAATATTTGAACCCAATAATCTTGAATTAATTAGAGTTGTAGATTTTTGTAATTCACTTCATATTTATGAATCGGATTGGGAAGCTGCAAAGAATGTAAAGCAGATTGCTATTAATCCACAATTTCAGCAAGGATAATATGAACGGAAATCAAATAGACAGAATGGTACATGATTTAAGAATGAAAGAACAATCAAACACCATAAACGGAAGGATGAATATAATAACATACAAATGGGGTAAAACAGTTCACTCTATTTTATATTCGATACGTTTCCCTGACCAAAAAAAAGCACATCAACAAAATGCAAAACTTGAATTAGGTGATACTCTTACAATGATAAACATACTTTGCCAAGAATTAGGATTTAATTTTGATGAAGTAAGGGAGCTTGGGCTATTACATACTTCAGAAAGATATGATGAATTTGAACAAAACAAATGGAAAAAAATAGAGTAAATATGGATAACCATTTCTCAGACTCTATACTTTCACCATCATTTATTAATCTTTATATTGACTGTCCGCATGCTGCTTTTTTACGGTATCATGAAAAACATCAGCCATATTTCATAGACGATACTTACATCAAGATAGGAAAATCAGGACATTCTATATTACAAAATTTTTACGGCAATATTAACCTTAATGCTCCAGATATTGAAAATGAGTTTATGGAAAAAATGAAAATAACTGCATTTAAATATTGGGATAGGACTATTGATTCTCAGAAAAGAGATGATGTAGAACCTGCTTTTTTTAATTGGTTAAAATATGAAATCCAGCGATATATGAACTATAAAAAACAAGGATGCTTAGATAGATTCATGCCGATAGCAGTAGAGCAAACTATGAAAGATTATCCAAATAAGATAATGTCAATTATAGATAAAAGAGCTATGGGAGTGAGTGGAATCCAATACTGCATTGATTATAAATTTAATAAAAATTTACCTGCTCAGAGAAATTTTGAAGGGAGACTGGATAAAATCGATTTACCTTTTAAAATTCAGGCGGCTCTTAATGCTCAAGTTTTAAAAGCAAATGATATTAATATCGGTTCTTTTTTCTATCAATTCGTGCGATACCCAGAAAAACTTCTGCAAGTTCCTTTAACATCATCTTTATTTGATGAAGTAAATCAAATTATAACAACTATAAGACAGGATACTGAATTTAAGAAAAATCCCAAATCTTGCTTTATGTGCAACTTTAAAATGCACTGTCGGTTAGAATCAAGGAGTGTGCATTGTTTATGAAAATAGAATGTCCATGTGGAGAATTCAATACAACTGATAAAAAAGATTTTCTTAACCATATAAAAAATTATCATGGATACTCTATGCTACATATTTCACCTCAGATAATATGTTGGGATTTAGATAATTTTACCGTAAAAGAGTTAATCAATGGGATTGAAGTAGAATTTAAAAGAGAAACGGAAGAAAAATTGTAAACATGAACAAATACCATTTTATAAAATGTGAATATAAATTAGAATCGCAAGAACCTGTAATTTTCCTTATCGGTAGAAACAAGGATACTTTAGAGAAAAAGATATTCAGAGTAATTGGATTTCAACCGAGATTCTACGTCCCAGAAAATGAGCCTGTACCACAATCATCTAAAATAATAGGGATAAAATCAGGATTTAAATCTATTTTTAATGAACCATGCAAACAAATTACAGTTAAGATACCAAGTGATGTAAAAGAGTTAAGGGCTTACTTCAAAAAATCATTTCAAGCTGATATTCCTTTCACAAGATTATATTTGATAGAATCAGGAATCAGGACTTTTTTTGAAGTTCTTGATGATATGGACGAAATACATTTTTCTCAAGTAAAAGGTGAATAAAAATGGATGATGAAATACTTAAAACACCAGAATGGGAAAATTATAAACGAATACGTGCTCCATATACCTGCTTACGTTGTGGTTCAAAAATAGGATTATCATTTATTGAGGGAAAACACGATTGTAATAAGCCCATGTTTAACAAAAATGGTAATCATCTTAAAGACCCTATTGTTTATGAGGTGATATAAATGACCGAAATAAAAGAAATTGATATGGATAAATATTACGTTATTGAAAAATCAGATGCAGCAACTGAACTGTCTTTAACACAAAAACAATCATTGGTTGATATATTAACAACTATAAAATATGAAAGAGTGATGCACAACAAGCCAGAAAACAATTATCTCGTACTGAACATGGATAATGAAATTGATACTGAATATTTTTGGCGATGTATGAATTTTTATGTTCATAAATTTAAAACAGTTAAAATTAAAGATATTGCCGTTGATTTGGTGAGTGCAATACTAAAAACTAAAAAGGAATGATTTAATGGGACATGAATTAAATCCAACTTTAAAAGACCTTGCATTAAGGCAAAATAGAGAAGTTACACCTGCTCAGATAGATGATTATATTAAAACCAAAAAATATACATCAAAAGACCTTGATGATTATATAAAATCACCAAAAAATAAGGCTGAAATACTTAATTCTATAAATCCAGAAAAAGCGATATGGGATTATGAAGAACATAAATTATGTCAGGTTTTAAGTGGTAATAATTTTCAGGAAAAAAAGGAAGTATCGCTAATATCAGACAGGACTGAATTAATATCGAGTAAGATAAAATCTAACGATATAAGAGATATTACCATATCCACTAAAACAAATAAAAGCACTATAACTGAAATAAATTTACTTGATGTAAAAAGAGAACAGAATCCCCAGAGAATAAAAATCAAGTATCCAGCAGGACTTTTAGATGAATTTATAGCAGAATATAAATTAATCATTATGTGGCTTGAGGCAAATAATTATGATGTATTACTTTTACAAAATTCAGATAATCCAATACAAATATCACAGCATGAATTTGAGAACGCTATAAAATTTTTGGAAAAAATGAAACAAGTATCGGAGGACATATGATAGAGTTAATAGCTATTAAAAAGAACGATAAATATTATTTAAGGAATAAATCTGAACGGTTTTTTGATTTTGGAAATATTATTTTCAATAAAGAACAACTTCCAAGTTTCTCTAAGGACTGGAAAATATTTAACGAATTACCAACGCAGATTCAAAGAAAATACCCATCCAGTCAAAAGATTGTAGGTTATTCTCTGATGGAAGGTTATGCAGTATCAGAAAAAACCCCTTTGAATATGCCTGCGGATTCTTTCGATTATCTTGTGGGGGATGATACTTATAAAAATCCAGAAATAAGAGGGTTGTACCAACCGAACTATGAAGTAATACCAGAGCGGTTTGAAGATATGGAATTCACAATAGAATTAATTGATACTGATTGCGAACCGTTGATTAATCCTAAATACTCTGTTACAGTTGATTTTCCTTACTTCATAGAAAATCATGAAGCTGTTGGACATAAATATCCTTGTCATATCGAAGGAAAACAAGTATTTAACATCATCAAAAAATATGTTAAAGATAATTTACCAGAACATTGTAAAATAACCTCTGATTATGATTTTCATTTTTGTGTGGAATTAATAGTTCCACTGATTCATGAAGAGACTATAACGAGGGATATTTCAAGAATTGGAGCAAAAAAACCTAAATATCAAACAGTTCCTTTACGTTCATTATCTCTCAAAATAATAGATATTTCAATTCCAGGTGATAAATATGGAAAGACTGTTATAAACGGACTTTCTGGAATGAATTATAAAGACCTTGAGTGTAAGATAGATACTATGTTGGAAACCTATAAAGAAGTTATGCAACATAAATTAACAGTATGTTCGCATTGTAAAGGATATGGAGCTATAGATAATCAGAAAAGTGGTGTGATGAAATGAAATATCCAGATTGTATTAATTGTTCAAAATACTCAAAAAGAAAAGATAAATGTAGAAGCGGTAAAAACTGCATTACAAATAATGGTAAACCAAGTAAATTTAAATCAATCCCTATTAAACTTTAAAAACCTTTATATCACATAAAATTAAATTAACCTAACGAGGACAGATAAAATATGGATACCGAACATACATTTGATGAACGTACAGCAAATGAGATATTAAGAGATAACGATTTAATAGAAAGTACAACAAACATAGTAACTTATAAAGTTCGAATGATAAAAGCATTGGTAAGTGGAATAATTATCGGTCTTACACTTACTGTTTTTGTTTTTATTGTTATGAGAATTTTACTCATTGGGAGATAGTAATATATTTGACCATAAACAAAACATAGAGCAAAACTATATAGATGAGAGAGTTTTACCTGAAAAAGGTTTAATAAGTTTACAGAATATATCGGAATATTATGGACATACTTATCATAGTTCTTACATTGATGATTTGATAAAAGAATTTGAAACTAATAACATACCTATTCTTAAAATATCAAAGAATAAATACGATTGGTTGGTTAGACTGCAAGATATTAAGGTGTTAAAATGAAAGGATTAACAGTTGCTTTTACACGATACGTTGATACACGTTGGATAGATAGCGAAAAAAGCCCAAATACATACGGCGGAAAAGAGTTATCGATTAAGGATAAATCACCTTCTGGATTTTATCCTGTAATAGTAGTTCCAGTATATCTTAGTGGTAGTAAAGTTATAGTTATTCCAGTATCACAAGAAGAAATACTTTTACCAATGGAAGAACTCGGTGAAACTAAGCCTAAAATTTATGGTATCAGAACTGATTTATCCGATAATACCAGAAGCATAATTGAAAGCGACTGGGAAATTGTAATAAATGCTACTGATAAAAGAAAAGCATTTCATCTTAAAGCGGGTATTACAGGTTTTGAATCATTTTATATAGATAATGATTTTGATAATCTAAAAAAGATGTCTGAACACGGATGGAGAGCAAATGTAGGAACAAAAGGTAGCTATGATGAATTATTCATTCCTGCAAATGAAATGAAAAAAGTTTACGATTATCTTATAAAAAAGAAGTAATTATGACAGTAAATCCAATGAAAATAATATTTAAAGAGGTAAAAATAAAATGAAAGTAGCTATAAGCATATTGACTTTGCAAGAAGTCATCAGGAAAACAAGATGTGATACCTTAGTAAACTCTGGGATTTTAGAGTTTAAGAATGGTATGGTACAGACAAAAGGAAACGGTATTGAATATTTACCAGGACAAAAAGCAGAAAAAACAGAGGGTAAAGCACCAGGAAAAATAGATGGTAGTTTATCATTCCAAATACAATATCCTACTCCAGTGCAGGAAGAAGGAGAGGTAGCAATAGCCGATTTACAAAATCTGTTATCAAAATCAGAGATATTTGAAAAGGAAGACCAAGTTCAGCTTAGTTCGGTTGATAATAAATTTATCATAGAGCGTGAAATACCGCAACGAATCCTGACTTATGATATTGCGGATAAAAAGTTTATTGAAACTGCATATAAGGAAAAACAAGACGTAATATTTTCTAATCCTATCAAGATAATATCACCAAAAGGAAAAGAAAAAGATGTTACGTTTACAACAGAAATTATCCTTGATGCCTCGCAGTTAAAATCCTTTGCAGATGCCGCAAAAAAGATAGCTCCTACTAAAATACCATTACAGGTAAAAGAAGGTAAATTCTTTTCGGCTATTAAAGGTACTGGTAGCGATATGATGGGTGAAATCAAAGCCGATAAAGTAGAAGGAGAGGCAATATCTAAATATCGTATCGAGATACTTGAAATCTTTAAGGCAGGATTTGGACTTGCTACGTTACGATTCTCGGAAAATGCGCCTATACATATCCATTATGAGCTAAATGACCAAAAAGCTGATTATCTACTTAATCAGTCGAAATAATATCAGTTATTATTCAGAACAGATAAGTATAAATAGATTCAGTGTGAATATACTGTATAATGTATAGTAAAGCTATACGGAGGACAGATAATATGATGAAATGTAAATTTGGAAAATGGCATCCTAAGAAAAAGGAAGCAGATGAATGTATAGGGCATGAACAAATAAAACCAGTAAAAATAACTGAACCTGCAAAGGTAGAGGAACAGCAAGAAGAAGTAATATCGCATGAAGAACCGATAGTTGAAGAGCAACCTGAAAAGGTAGCTGCTGAAACACCGAAAACGGAATTACCTGCTGGATTAATGCCTTTCAGGAAAAGGATGCTTGATGTTTGCAGTATCCTAACAGCAAAAGAAAAGAGAAAGTCCAACGACCAAATAGCAGTTGAATTGGGATTCCATACAAAATTTATCGAAGAGGTATTGGAAAAGGGATATACTGGTATGGAAGAGAAATTCAGGTCAGAGTATCATATCCCAGAAGGAATGGAGATACCGCCGATTGAAGTTCTTGCTACACCAACACCGAAACAGGAGAAGCAGGATAAAGAAATGCAAACAAAATCAAAAAAGACCAAAGAAATCACCGAAGAACCAGAAACGGAAGCACCGAAAAAGATCAAAAAGGAAAAAGTAGTAAAGGAGAAAAAGGAAAAGAAAGAACCACTGCGTTCCATAATTGAACGACTTGCTCCAAAAAAGGAATTCACCGCTGCTGAGATGATAGCTATAATGAATAAGGAATGTCCTGATTTGTATAAGGATGTTTCAGTGAAACTTCATCTAATGGGATTGGATACAACCAATACCAACGCAGAAAAGAATTTTCCTTCTTTGTTTAAACACGCCTTCCTAACACATACTGGAGAGAAAAAAGACCTAAAATATCAGAGGGTATAAATCCCTCTTTTTATTTTTATTTATAGTCCCATAGTGTAGTCAGGTCAATCATTCTGGACTTTGAAACCAAACGTATGATTTAGAGATAAATTAACGATGGAAGGTGGACTTCCTTGGTGTAGTAATCCAGAGGCATCGGTTCGAATCCGATTGGGACTATTCAGTAAAAAAATAAAACTATGATTAACAAGGATTGATTAAATGACATATATACTCACAGTAAGCGGAACTTTTTCAGCAGCGCATTCAATATTGTCTTTTCCTAAGGGACATAAATGTAAGAACATTCATGGACATACGTGGGAAGTAGAGTGTAATTTTAAATATAATAACACTCTTAAAAATCAAGGTATATGTTGCGATTTTCATATCCTTAAATCAAGATTAAATTCTATTATATCTCAATTAGACCATACTAATCTTAATGATAAATTCGATATTTCAAGTGCTGAAAATATCGCAAAATATATTTACAATCATTTAGTTTCTGATACTAATATAAAATCAGTTAAGGTCAAAGAATCTCAAAACGCATGGGTAGTGTATTCAGAGGATATATGAACAATATTATAGAAATGTTTAAATCAATTCAAGGCGAGGGAAAGTATATCGGTATTCCTTCGATTTTTATTCGTTTTGCTAATTGTAATTTATCATGCGGATTTTGTGATACTCGTTATTCTTGGGATGATAGTGTTTCCTCTCCGTATAATTATAGGGATGCTATAAAATTTATCAGTAAAAATCCTGCTTATAAACATATTGTAATTACTGGCGGGGAACCGTTAATACATCAGTTTGATGTGAAAGAATTAATAAATAAAACATCATCAAGAGATTCTACTTTTACAATCGAAACAAACGGTAGTATTCGACCTGATAATGAATTATTGGCTATAATGAGGTTTCATAATGGATTATGGTCGGTATCTCCAAAAATACATTATTTAGATACTCATTATGATTTATCCATATTAGAAAAATTTAATCATCAGAAAAACATCCAGTGGAAGTTTGTTATAAGGGGAATGATAGATATGAAGGATGATATTGAAAAAGTATTATCATTGATAGAACACGGAATTATAACTCCTACAGAACCTATTATCCTTCAACCAAATGGTCTTAGGACTGATTATAACAATGCTTGCCGAGAATTAGCAGATTATGTTATTCAAAACGATTTAATTCAGTTTAGAGTAATCCCACAATTCCATAGAATTTGTTGGGGGCAGGAGAGAGGAAAATAAAATGTTAGACTATACACAATTAGATATAATGCCATTGGTTCGTGATATAATAGAACTTATTGGTGATAATCCAGAACGAGAAGGACTGAAAGATACCCCGAAAAGAGTAGCTCAAATGTATGCTGAAATATTTTCTGGTTATTATGAAAAATGTCCTAATCTGAAAACATTTAAATCAGATAACAATGAAATGATAGTTAAATCTGATATTACAACCTTTTCCGTATGTGAGCACCACATTTTACCCATGAAGCTAAAAGTAGCTTTTGCCTATATCCCAGATGGAAAAGTAGTAGGAATATCAAAAATAATTCGACTTATAAAATGGTGCTCAGCCCGTCTTACAATTCAAGAAAATCTTACTGTAATGATAGTAGATGAATTTATGAAACAAGTACAACCAAAAGGATGTATGTGCGTAATAAAAGGACATCATTATTGCGAAGAAATGAGAGGGGTTAAAACCGAAAATCTAACCCAGACTTCTGCTATCAGAGGAGTATTTGAAAAGCCAGAAGTAAGAAGTGAAGCGTTATCATTAATAAAAAATGGAGAGGAATAAATATGCAACAATTAATAAACAAAAACAGTATTAAAGAAAAATCAGTGGTTATAATCAGCGGTGGACTTGATTCGACTACTCTTTTATATGACATAATATCGCAGGGATATGATGTTTATGCTTTATCTTTCAATTACAATCAACGCCATAAAAAAGAACTTTTATATGCTCAAAAAACCTGTAAAAAATTAGGAATTCCTCATAAAATAGTGGATATTTCAAATCTAAATGAGCTATTACAAGGCTCATCATTAACTTCATCTGATATATCTACTCCTCATGGTAAATATGATGAAGAAAGTATGAAACAGACTGTTGTTCCTAACAGAAACATGATTCTTCTTAGTATAGCAGCAGGATACGCAATATCACTAAAAGCTACTAAATTATTTTATGGAGCCCATTCAGGAGACCATAGTGTTTACCCTGATTGTCGTCCTGAATTTATTCAAAAACTCAAAGAAACAATAGCAATAGCAGATTGGCATAAAGTGGAATTGTTAGCACCTTATTCCGATATGGATAAAGGTGATATTGTAATAAGAGGAATTGAATTAAAAGTTCCTTATCAAGATACGTGGTCATGCTATGAGGGAGGAGATATTCCATGTAGTAAATGTGGTGCATGTAATGAACGTGCAGAAGCTTTCCAAAAAGCAGAAATAAAAGACCCTTTAGGTGAAAATGTATGAATAACAACTTTATTCCAGCTGACCATCCTCCAGATGGTTTTTGTAAACCAAATCATAAAAAATTCAAAGGATTTGTTCCTGCATCAGATTCCGCCTCAGCAGGAGCATTCGGTGCATCAGGAGCGCCAGGAATAAAAAACGGTAATCCAAAATTCATACCTGCGGAAGCATTAACAAACGGTGACTCATTTAAAAATGATGTAAAATATGTTCCTGCATATCTTCAAGGAAGGGAACATTCTTTAAATTGGTGGTCTCCTGATGCTTTTTTTCAATATGATTCGATGTTAGTATCAACATATTATGGAATCAAGACACCTAACTATCGTGATTTTTATAAAATTCCCAGAAAAGGATTTACATTATATGGTGATAGTGGGGGATTTCAAAACGCAACGGTAGAAGGAGCAAATCTTAATCCTGTTAATGTTTTACGATGGCAGGAAGAAAACTGTGATATAGGGTTTATTTTAGATTATCCAATAGCACCTTCTGCTCCAGATAATCTTATTGAGATATATCGAAAAAGAACAACTGAAAACGCTGAACTTGCTTTATCAAAACATCAAAACAAAGAGATGAAACTATACGGAGTACTTCACGGTAGAAATAAAGAAGAACTTCATACTATGTCAAAACAATATCAAGATTTATCTCGGTTCGATGGGATTGCATTAGGTTCTATTGTTCCTAAAAAATCAGATTATATGTATATAGCTTACATTTCGATGTTATTTGCTGAAGAAATACAGGATTATAAAAAACTTCCTGTTCATTTTTTTGGAGTAAGTGGGGTAAATTCATTACCTATAATACTTTACATAGCACATAAATATGATTTAAATATTACATTTGATTCAGCTTCATATGGTGTAGGAGCACAACATAGAGAATACTGGAATCCGTTTAATCTATCCAAAAATTCGCTTACTTATGGTAATGACCCTAAAACATCAATCGTTCCCTCAACATTACCATGTGATTGCCCAGTATGTTCAACCATAAAAAATGACCTAATAGATATGATAAAATCAAATAAAAACAATAGTGTAGTAGGCTCATTGATTTGTCTTCACAATTTATATTGTTTTATCAGATTTTCGAATATGATAACTGCATATTCAGAAAAAGAACAACTTCTGAAAGACCTTGTAAAAAATATATGCGTAGATACTACTTCAAAAGCTTTAGAGTTTATTGATTTTAGTTTAGAAAACGGAATAGAAAACGGGTATAAAAGGTATTTTGAACCAACCAATCCATCTATTTTAAATGAAACATCATCATTATTTGAGGATTGAAAATGAACATAGTTAAGAAAATTACAGAGGATATGGATAGGAAGAAGATAGATTGTTCTACATACCAAATGAGAAATTTTTTTACACAATTAGGAGATGGTTTTTTTCAACCAATCGATATAATGAACTATATACAACATTACAAAATAGTTAAACTGATAAAAAAACATGATATTGTTGTTGATATGTGCTGTGGACGTTCTCTTCTTTGTCCATTTATAAAATATCATAAAAAAGATATAGGGGAATATATCGGAGTTGATATTTGTCAGGATAACATTAATGAGGCAAAACGATTAGAAGAAAAAAAACATGGTTATTCATTTTTACATAAATGGATAAATATAAATGTTATCGAGATGAGTAATTATATTTCATCTAATTCTGTTGATATGGTAGTTTATACATCATCAATAGAACATATGCAACCAGAATGGGGGGAAAAATCGTTAGAAGAAGCTTATAAGATACTTAAACCAAATGGAACTTTCATCTTATCATTTCCTAATACAATAGGAGATGGATATAATGTTCAATATAAAGCCGCTCATGTTTATGAATGGTCATACCAAAATATAATATCTGCATTAAATAAAACTGGTTTTACCATAGAAAAAAGTTATGGTATTTTTTTACCTATAACTGAAATAAAAAAATTAATGGAACAAAAATATCCCGAACTACTTCCCTTCCTTAATCAAATCCAAGAATACATTCCAAATGAGTTTTTATCTTCTATTTTTAGTGTTCCGTTTCCACAGGAGTCAAGAGAAACATTAGTGATTTGTAAAAAGTCATCTGAAACATCATTATTTGAGGATTGATTATGCAAGACTGGCACGATATAATAAAACAATATAATATCACTTATATTGATAATTTTCCTTGTCCTCAACTACCTAATCAATTATTTATAACTCGATGTTCATCATCCAAAGACAAAGATATTAACGCAGGGACTCCTAAACAACTTTATACTTCGAACATAATTCATAATTTTATATCATTTTGTGAAAAACATGGTTTTGAATATGCGATACTTTCAGACTATGAGAAGTATGGTGTAATGTTTTCTAATGAAATGATAGAAAATTATGATATTCATCCATCATCAGTATCCGATATAGGATTTCGTCGATTGGGTGAAGTAGTAAAAAAACGATGTAAAGAAAAATCCATTAATGAACTTTACTTCTATAATACATCACCATTAATGTCAAGACCATATTTTAAAATGTTATATTATTCAGGAATAAAAGCCTTCTATCTAACTCAACTTAGAGTAATACCAAAAGAAATTCCAGAATCCCTATTTGATTTTTAATTATGGATTATCTTAGGCGTGAAATTTTGGATATTGAAGTAATATCTCCAGATGAATTCCCAAAACCAGAAGAGGCAAACTTTCCAATTAGTGCTATTGCATTATGGGACTCTTATACTAATCACTATTATTCATTAGTTCTTAATGGAAATAACGGAAACCAAAATACACAGAAAGTATTACAAACAGCAGACTGGGATATTTATTATTTTGGAAATGAAACTAATCTCATGATACAATTTGTTAAACTTATCCAAATTTTAAATCCAGATACTTTAGAGGGGTTTTTCTCACGTACTTTTGATTTCCTTTATATCTATAATCGCTTAAAAATCTTAGGTTTAAATCCATCCACTTTATCACCGTTAGGTTATGCATCATATAAAAATACACAATTTCAAATATCAGGGATACACATTCTTGATATTGTAGATGCCGATATTAAATTTAAAAAGAGAACATCATATTCCCTTAAAAACATAGCGATAGAAGAGAATCTTCCAGTGAAAAAAATAGATGTTAATTTAAAAAATATCCATCTCGCCCCTGATAAATTAGCGGAATATAATAAAACAGACGTGGAAGTTACGGTTGAGCTTGATAAAAAAATGCAACATATTAAGCGATATGTATCAAGATGGCAATTAGCAGGATTAGAGGACATTGATAAAGCAATGGCTAATAGTATTGTGGTTGATACTGTAATGTTAAGAGAGGCGAAAAAAAGAGGAATATTACTACCGTCAAAACCAGAAAGAGATGAATCAGTAAAAACAAAAGACGCTGATATTACAGGTGGAATGGTATTTACTCCTATTATTGGTATTCATGAAAATGTAATGGTTTTTGATATGAGTAGATTCTATCCGTCTATGATTGTGTCTCTTAGATTATCACCTGAAAATATTTCTGACGATGGTACAATAATAGCAGATGGTACGAAATATTTAGATAATCCAGATGCAATTTTAACGGCAATAGTGCATCAATTTACAGTTGAAAGAGATAGAATTCAAACAATACTAAAAAATGTAAATCCAGATTCTTTAGAATATCAAAAATTAATAGATGAAGATGATAATGCTAAATTTTTGCTTAATGCTGTTTTTGGGGTTACAGGTCATAAAGGATTTCGACTTTATGACCCAAGAATTACTAACAGTATTACAATGTCATGCCAAAAAATAATAATATATGCTAAAGAATATATAGAATCAAAAGGGCATACCATAATTTATGGGGATACTGACAGTGTTTTTGTGAAAACTGATAATAATAAATTAGAAGATATTATCAATTTAGGATTATCACTTACAAATGATTTAAACAGTATGTTTCCTGTTTGGATGAAGAAAGAGTTTAATGTTGAGGCTACATCTCTTAAAATAGCTTTTGATAAAATATTTTCTCGGTTACTGTTTATATCAAGTGATAAAGGTATATCAGTGAAAAAAAGATATGTAGGTAGGTTAATATGGACAATGAAATAACAATATTTTATATTTATGGTTTAGAAGACCCAATTACAAATGAAATAAAGTATATTGGTCAGTCTATAAATCCAAAAGAACGGTACATACATCATTTATCTTTTATAAATAATCCTAATTTACATTTTGTTCGATGGTTAAATAAGTTAAAAAATATTGATAAAGTACCTATTTTAAAAATAATAGATAAAACAACCGATAAAACAATATGTAATGAATTAGAAAAATATTATATTTCAAAATACCCTAATTTAGTCAACATACATGAAGGTGGAACTGGCGGAGCACAACCCTATGAAATAAGGCAAAAAGTATCAGAAGCTCTTAAAGGTAGTAATCATTTTCAGTATGGTATTCCTCGTTCATTAGAAACAAAACAACGAATTTCTAATACTTTAAAGGGACATGCTTCGTGGAACAAAGGTAAACATCATTCTCTTGAAACCAGACAAAAAATGTCTTTGTTTTGGAAAGGTAAAACTAATAATAAATGGAGTAAAGAATCCAGAGAAAAAGCTCGTATAAATACATTAAAACAATTATCTAATGTACCTCATCCAAGACAAGGTAAACATCATACAACAGATGTAAAACAAAAATTATCATTATTACATAAAGGCAAACATCACTCAGAAGAAACCAAAAAGAAAATATCAATTGCAAACAAAGGCAAAAAAAGAAGTAAAGAAACTTGTTTAAAAATATCTGATGGATTAAAAGGTAAACCTAAGACAGAAGAACATCGTAGAAAATTATCTATCTCAAGAATAATGAGGTTTAGATGATTGGTAAAAAAACTGACCAGATATTTATACGTGGGTTTGATTATCGAAGAAGTGATACTGCAAAAATCTCAAAAAATTTACAGTATGAGATATTTAAAAAAATCCTTTATGCCGATAAAATAGAGGATATAAAACAAGAATTAATCAAATACGTGCAAGATACTATTAAGAATTTTGAATCATTACCATTATCCGATATTGCTATCCCCTATGGATTTTCAAAAGATTTATCAGAGTATGGCGGGATAAATAAAAATGGTAATAAGATAGGGCTCGACCCAGAAGTCAGGGGTTCACTGTACTCAAATGAATATCTCGGTACTAATTTCGCTATGGGTTCTAAGGTTAAGTTGCTTTACATTACTAAAATAGGTAAAAATAATAAACAGATAAATGTAATACCTTTTGGGGAAAACACCACTATAATTAACGTTCAAGAAACAAAAGATGATATTTATCCACCTACAGACGTTATTTGCTTTGAGGAAGAATCAAAATTACCTCAACTTGAGGTAAATTATAATAAGATGATAGAGCTTACTATCAAAAGAAAAATAGAAAGAATATTAGGAGTAGCAGGAATAAGCTGGAACGAAATAGAAGGACAACAAAGTTTATTTGATTTTTAATTTAATAATAAATATGACAGAAGTAATAATGGAAAGGTTTGGGTCAGTAAGACAAAAAACGATTCATACTGAAAAAGTATTACTTGAGGACGGGTGGCATTTCAACTGTCCTCACGCTTGTCCCCATAACAATAATGGCATCTGTAAATGCATTATTCTAAATGATTCTATTCGTGTAAAATATTGTTTTTGTGGGTGATTTATGCAAGAAGTTTATAAAGTAAATAATGTACTTGAAACAAATTATGTATGTCGAGGATATTGTAAATTACCTTATTATGGACATCCAAAAGGTTGTCCTAACTTTAATAAAAATCCCAATTGCCCACCAAAAGTTCAATTAGTTAAAGATGTTTTTGATTTGATAAATCACGACGTCTTTTTCATCATCGAAGAGTTTGATTTAAAGAACCATGTTGAAAAGATGAAATTAAAACACCCAGATTGGACTCCCATACAGCTTAAAAACCTTTTATATTGGCAAGGAGGGGTAAGAAAAAGATTAAAAGAAAAGACTGAGATATTTATAAAAAAAACGGACAGTAATATGATTTATACGTTACTGCCCGAAGCTATGGGGGTGATGGTAATAAATACTGCTCTCAAACTTGATATACCGATAGAAAAAAACCCCATTAACAAAGTATTTAAAATTGCACTTGTAGGGTATTTGTTAAATTATGACAGTAATTCATTATTCAATTTTTAGGAGTTAAAAAATGAGACAAAAATATTATGCTAAAAAGATAATTCAAAATCTGAAAGCAAATGGAACAACATCATTTACGATAGATGATTTAAAGGCAGAAAATGTTGATATTCATTCCAGCCATCTTATCGCAGCAAGGTATCAAGGATTAATTAAAAAAGGCGAATATAATAAGGCGATAGGATTACAAACATGGATTATACTTTAAAATTAAACTTTAAAAACCTTTATTAACCTTAAAAATCATCTTAAAAGAGAGGACAGATGGATTATAACCAATTTTTAGAATCAAAACAATTTAAAGCTCAGCCTACTGGATTTGATGTTCATCCTTCTATAATAAATCCTTTACTATTTGATTTTCAAAGAGATATTGTTTTATGGTCACTTAAAAAAGGTAAATCTGCTATATTTGCAGGAACAGGGCTTGGAAAAACATTAATGCAGCTCGAATGGTCAAAACATATTTATCAATATACCAACAGTAATATCTTGATTTTAGCACCGTTAGCAGTAGCCCAGCAAACGCAAAGAGAAGGAAAAAAGATTGATATAGACGTGCATTTATGCCGAAAACAATCTGATGTAAAAAACGGAATTAATATCACTAATTACGAGATGCTACATAATTTTAATCCAGATTCTTTTATAGGGATTGTTTTGGATGAATCCAGTATTCTAAAATCGTTTGACTCTAAAACAAGAACTCAGATTATAACCTCTTTTCAAAAAACACCTTATAAATTAGCGTGTACAGCTACACCGTCGCCTAACGATTTTCTGGAACTCGGAAATCATGCTGAGTTTTTAAATGTAATGAGTAGAACCGAAATGTTAGCATCATTTTTTGTTCATGATGGCGGGCAAACATCAGTATGGAGATTAAAAGGACATGCTACTAAATCGTTTTGGGAATGGATGGCATCGTGGTCAGTAATGTTATCAAATCCCAGAGACTTAGGATATAATCATCAGTCATTTGATTTACCACCGTTAAATATTCATACTGAAATTGTAGATAAATCAAATACTATTGTTTTTGAAGCAGAAACATTATCAGAACAAAGACAAGCAAAAAAAGATAGCTTAGATTTAAGGGTAGCTGCTGCACAAAGAATAGCTAATAATCTTAATGAGCCTGTAATTATTTGGTGTGAACTTAATGTGGAATCTGATAGCCTTAAAAAAGCAATTATTGGAGCTATCGAGGTAAAAGGCTCTGATAGTAACGAATATAAAACAAACGCCTTATTATCTTTTGTAGAAAAACCAAATATTAAATTAGTATCAAAAAGTTCAATATGTGGATTCGGAATGAATTTTCAGAATTGCTCTAAGATGATTTTTGTAGGACTTACTCATTCTTTCGAGCAATATTATCAAGCAGTAAGACGTTGTTGGAGATTTGGACAAACAAAGCCAGTAGATGTTTATATTTTACTATCAGAAAAAGAAACAGCTATTTTAAGCAATATCCAGAGAAAAGAAAAAAACTTTGAAGAAATGCTCAGAGGAATGATTTCAGAAACACAAGAAATAACAAAAGCTAACATAAAACAAACAACATCCCAAAAAGATGAATATAATCCTCAAATAAAAATGATAATCCCAGAATGGATAGAAGGCGATTAAAATGGTTAATAAACAGTTTTTAGTAAAAATAAATGATGTGGATAACATCTGGTATGACAGCGATGAAAAAGTATATCGAAGACGTACTTTTTGCCCTTTTTGTCATGTGGCTACTGGATGTCTTTGTTATGAAGACCTTGATTTAGCGTTAATAGATGAAGATGATAAAAATGATTATACTTGTTCTACAAAATGTGCTCTTGTTAATGGGGATTGGGATGAATTAGGTGAAGCGATGCAAGAAGCGGGATTATATAAAGATTTAAAGATATGCCTATCACAGCTTACAGATGCACAACTTAAAAAGGAGTTTACAGAATACTCTCTGGAATATGTATTGATGGAATTGTATCGACAAAATAGTAACATTCCGTTTTCACATCTTAACAATCCATCAAGGGATGAACAATTAGAGATGTTATGGGTAGTCGGAGATATAAAAGACATTCTATGGGGTCTTGATATTTCATATTATCCAGAACCTAAAGACCTGACGGAAGAACAGGCAAAGTTGGTGCTGGATATACTCAATGAAGATGAGGACTGGGAATATCCGAGTGGGGATATATGCAGAACCTAAAATAAAATAATGAAAGAGAAAATTATGAACATTCTTAGTCAACTACTTGAAAATAACTATGCCTTATATAATGGCGATAGTTGCGAAGTAATTAAAGAAATCCCCACCGAATCAGTACATTTTATAACATTTAGCCCTCCATTCTCATCTTTATATACATATTCTAACACGGAAAGGGATTTAGGAAACTGTAAAAACTATAATGAATTTTTTGACCATTTTACGTTTTTAGTATCGGAACTTTTAAGAGTTCTTAAAAAAGGCAGATTAATGTCAGTTCATTGTATGAATCTTCCTACTACAAAAGAACGAGATGGTATTATCGGAATTAGAGATTTCAGGGGAGACCTCATACGACTATTTCAAAAAGCAGGATTTATTTATCATGCAGAAGTTTGTATTTTCAAAGACCCTGTAACAGCTATGCAGCGTACCAAAGCATTAGGACTTTTACACAAACAACTTAAAAAAGATTCTACTATGTCAAGACAAGGAATACCTGATTATCTTATTACTTTTAGAAAAATGGGTGATAATCCTGAAAGAGTAACCCATACTAATCAATCTTTTCCAGTATCGTTATGGCAGGAATGGGCATCTCCCATTTGGATGGATATTAATCCATCAGATACTTTGCAAAAGAAATCAGCAAGGGAATTTGAAGATGAAAGGCATATAGCACCGCTTCAATTAGAGGTAATACGAAGAGCCATATTATTATGGACGAATCCTAACGATATTATCTTAGACCCCTTCGCAGGTATTGGTTCTGCTGGATATGTAGCAATAGAAAATAATAGAAAATTTATTGGACTGGAATTAAAAAAATCTTATTACGAGCAGATGGTAGGTAACCTTAAAAATGCTCAAATACAATCTAATGATTATCAGGAAAGATACGTAGAAGGAAACGAATCACTATTTAATTTTTGAGTATGGATAAAAACCAACTTCTAACCGATAAATATGCTCCTCATACGTTAGATGATGTTAAACTTCAACAAGACAGGAATCTTGATACTATAATCCAGTGGGCTAATTCATGGTTAAATGGTCTTCCGAATCCAGAAAGACCATCATTACTTTTAGTTGGCTCACCAGGAATCGGCAAAACCACAATAGCACGATGCTTATGCTCAGATTGTGGTTTCCATCTTATGGAACTAAATGCTTCTGACACCCGAAGTAAAGAATCATTATCAAGTTTTAATCCGCAGGAATCTCTTATGGAATCCATGACGTGTATCTTATTAGATGAGATGGATTCTCTTTACACAAAAGGAGAAGAAAAAGGAGGAGACCCAACGCAGATAATAAAAAAACTGATAAAATCCCAAAAATTCCCTATTATCCTCACTGCTAATAATCGTTATAAAGTACCAAAAGAAATTACATCACTATGTGAGATAGTTCAACTTTATCGTCCATCAGCAAACGCTTTAAAAGCCTATCTCTATGATATTTGCAAAAAAGAGAATATCATTCGTTCAAAAGAACTTATTGAGATAGCATCACAAACGCAGGATTATAGATTAGCATTGAACATCTTACAGTATGATTTAATCTTATCTAAAAGCCCTAAAAACGCTACTCTAAGCGAAATAACAAGAGAATTGGTACTAAATAATCAAATCCCTATAAATGACGTTAAATCCTTGTTATATTGGCTTGATGAAAATTGCCATAATCTCTATGACCCATTAGATTTAAATGAGATTTATGACATTTTATCAAGAGTAGACCAACTCAAAAAAAGAGGGCAAATATTTTATGCAAATTCCTTGTTAAAAACTATCCCAAAAACTCCATTAGATGAGTTCGAATTATTATCCCCAGTGTTTAAAAAAGATGATAAAGTTGAAGCAACAGTCTAAAGAAAAGGTATGCTTTACCCTACCTTTAATTTTATACTATACCTTTAAATATAAATATGCCTAAGTATCAAAGGTAATGTAGGTATGAAAGGTAAGGATACTACTTATCTTATATATTACTACGTAGTAATATAGGATATAAAATATGAGGTAAAAAATGCAAAACAAAATACAAATATTATATCAAAATGCGGAAGGAAAAGTATGGTGTCCGTGGTGTAGAAAAGTACATCATCATAGTATTGAAAAAGAAGAAAAAGGACATCGTTCTGCACACTGTAATAGTGATAGTTATTCTCCATACGGAAAACAAGGATATTATATTGAATATAATCCAACAAAATATAATGAATTAAAAAATAAATATCCATTTAGTAAAGAAGCATATCAAAGAAGGTATAAATTAATAAAAAACATAGAAAAAAGATTAGCTACAACACCTTTTTTTTCAAAAGTTGAATTTGAGCAACAACTTATTAAGATTTGGGCAAACGAAATAGAAGAATTAAGAGAATAGCAATGGTCAGCCAAGAAGGACGAGAAATAGTAGAAGGAATCATATCAGATTTAGAGCGAGTTCATCAAGCATATTTCGCTTATAACTCTAAATTAGGGCTATACTACTATCAAGATGGTATTTATCATGAAGACTCTGAAGATGATTGGATACGGAGCTTTATACGCTCTATACGGCGAGGAATTGACGTTGTACTGATAGATGAGATAGTACAACGTATAAAAGAGCTTAATTATAAACCAATGAGTAAATTCAATGAGAATATCAATCTAATATCACTTTTAAATCAAAACTATAATCTTGAAACAAACAAAGCGGAAGAATTTACACCTGCTATCATTAATACATCAAGATTTCAAATTAATATTGACCCAAGTGCTAAATGTCCTGAAATTGATAAGTTTTTTAACTCATCAATAGATAAAGAGGACATTCCAGTAGTGGAAGAACTATTTGGATTTCTCTTATCAAAACGATATGAACATAAATATCTATTCCTTTTTCATGGCGGAATAGATTCAGGCAAAAGTACATTACTTGAAGAGATAGAGGCATTTCTTGGTGGTAATGTATCTCATGTTGAACCTCATCTTATTGTTATAGATAGGTTTGCTGCCGCTAATTTATATGGTAAACTTGCTAATATTTCAGGGGACATATCAGGAAAACTCATACATGATACATCTATCCTTAAAAGACTCATAGGGAACGATGGAATACAGGCAAATCCAAAATTTGAAAAGCAATTTACATTCCGTAATCATGCAAAACTTATTTTTGCCGCTAATATGTTACCTACTCTCCCAGATGCCGAAATGGAGATATTTTCCCAAAAAGTAAAAGTAATCAGATTCCCATTTTCATGGAGTAAAGATAAGCAGGATAAATCACTTTTGGCTAAGATGACTACACCAGAGGAATTATCAGGATTATTTAATAAAGCACTTGAAGGTAGGAAAAGACTTATCAAGCAAGGGGATTTTAGTAATCCCAAAACAAAAGAACAGATGATGGAGCAATTTTTAATAGGCGGAGACCCTGTAATAAGATTCCGTCATGATATAATTGAAACATCCGTCACTGATATTACTTCAAAAGATGATATTAGAAAATCATTCAAGGAATATTGTGATTATAAACGTATTACATATCCAAAATCCGATAACACTTTCTGGAAAACCTTAAAGCAATCATTACCAAAAGAGCATATTGATTTTAATAGGCGTGTAGGTTCAGGACAATATCAAAAATATGCTATCGGCGGTATACGTCTTAAATCCATTCAAGAATTTACAGAAGAACAACAAGAACAGCAAGAACCAGAAGTTACACTGAAAATAACACCAGAACACTTGCCTCATGTAACAGAGGTAGAAAATATCCCTATGTATCATCAAGACCCCGATAAATTAATATCAGAACCAGAACAAGAAAATCCATATAGAGAAGTTGAACCTGAATACTATCTGCCAGATACCCCTTCCCCTATGGAAGAACCTGACCCAGAGCTACAAACACCAGAGGAAGTAGCAAGGATAAACGCATTATTAGAAGAGCATGAGAGAATAAGAAAAGCAGAAGAAGAGCAAGTAGATAAAATGTAATTGTTAGATATTAATGATAAAGATGTTAATTTTGATATTAGTAAGTGTGTACCGATAACTATATATAGGTATAACTACATATAGTATATTTGGAAAATGGTTGCGAGAGCATCCATAAAGGAGGACAATATGGAAATAAAAATAAGTGAAGTAATAAGAATAAGGGCGCGGGGTATAAAACCGACGCCCGAAGGGTTTTTTATGCAGCTGGAGGTAGCAACCTCCACCGAGGACAAAATCCTGATAAATTTAACGGGCAAGACGGAAGACGCTATCCGTATTTTTGAGGTTGAAGATTTTGAGGGGAGGTGAAAAAATGTACGTAATGCGAGTGGAAACCGGTACCGCAATAATCGGTTTCGAATCTTACCCGTTGCTGCGAGATGTAAAGCGCAGGGCTGACATCCTGCGGCGTGAGGGCATGAGTGCCACATGGTTGAGGACAAAGGCGCGCTCATTGCATGAACTGAGCCTCGACGAGAGACAGACGCTGGGGTGGGTATAAGAGGATGGGCAGCCTTAACCTGCCCATAAAACATGGTGAAATATGAAAAATGAATTGCAAACCTGCAATCGCTGTGGGCGGGAGTTTTTTCCCCGGAGAGTCAGGCGGGATGCAAACAATAAGATAATTGGTGTAATCCTGCCCAAAACATGTCCTAACCCAGCATGTAATAGTCCATATTGGAATAAATCCCGTATTAAAGATATTAAAAAAGGTGATTAAAATTGAACTAAAAATAACTTGCCCTGATTGTGGATATAAAGAAAATGTAATCATAGGAAACGATGATGAGATTGTTTTAAGAATACCTAAAGACGAAGCAAATAAATTAAGGTATGCTTTAGAGCATATTCAATCAACAGGGAATGAATATATAGATGATGCATTAAGTGATTTTTCAGATGTTTTAAAAGAAATGATAAAAAAAGTAGATTAGTTTTCTACTATTCAATCATTTTTATGTAACACCTCTTCAAAATAAGGAACAAATTTCATATACTCTTTCCGTAATCCATCGGTATCAGCTCTATAATAAATCAGCCTTTACTTTGTTTTAAAAATGTTTTTGTTTGATAATCAAATTTAATAACATCAATATTATTATTAACATTCTTTTGGTTTGAGTTATAGTATGATGCAATGTTTATTAGTTTAGGTGTAACTTCTGTTCCTATAATTATTCCATTAACACTAATATTATATCTTTCATCCATAGCTAATTGATGCATATATGATAATATCTGAGGGATAGCATCGTGATTAGCATTAAGTTTAACCTCAATTATAGTGTAATGAGAATTCCCATCATCTGCGAGTATATCAATTATTTCTCCATTATTTAAGCGATAACCTTCACCTTTTAGTTTAAGGGAATTCCTTAGTTTATATAGATTTGATACGATATACTCTTGGAAATCTTTTTCAAAAGGAAATTTAATTGGTATAGGGTGATTATTACAATATTCATCTATACACACTTTAATAAAATCCTCAGTAGATTTAAAATAATCTTTTGCTGTTTTTGATAAATTAAGCCGATTTTTTATATTTTCAAAATCAAAAGATGAAAGAGATTCGTATTGTTTTATTAAGTTAAATTGTGCAATACGTTCTATTTTCGCGTTATATATTTCGTTGTTTTTTTGATAACATTTTTCATGATAAAAACCGTATTCATCATTATTTTTTTCATCTCCTATTACATTTATAACTTTTTGTTCTGGATAAAATAGTAAGTCACAAAACTTACATCTTTTATCAAAACAAATTAAATCTTTATCGTTAAGTAAATATTCCTTTATTTCTATCATACCTTATTCTCCTTCTCTACCAATGCCTTGCAGGTAAGTAATGCCTGTTTTTCATCACTCATAACATAAATATCAGCAATAGCAACACTGCTCCATCCCATTATTTCTTTTAGAGCAGTGGCATTAATTCCTTTTAATGCCCATAACGAAGCTGCGGTTGCTCTTAATGCATGTGGATATAATCTACGGTTAGCACGTCTATAAGGTTCATGTAAAGGGTCTTTGCTTTTGCTTGGCACGTCAGTGTATCCCCATATCATTATACTGATTTCTTTAATATGTTCCCATATCCACTGATGACTATAATCTAATTTATTATTACCTTTTGTTTGATAAAAATCAATTAATTCATTTTTAAAATCATCATAGAGTATGGGTATCTTTCTTGCTCCATCTATTGTTTTAGGTTTCCAGTATCTACCGTCTATTATATCTGGATTAAATTTTTTTATTATTTCTTCATACCATACTTTATTATACACAACTCCTTCTTTACTTGATTCTTGTTCTAAGTACGTCTGGAGTTTACATGCACGGCAAGAACAAAACTGCCCTCTCTCAGGTATCTGAACATAGTCCATCTCAATACTCTTAGCATATTCATCATTTATATGTATCCATTCTTTTTGCTGATGTAATAATTCCCCTGTTCGATAGCCACCATAGACTAAACAATTAAACAAAAATCTTTTCATCACAAGATTAGATTCATTTAGCTTTTTTGTTATAGCAGCTATCTCATCAAGATGTAATGCAAACATTTTACTTTTCTGAACTGGTCTATTAGGTTTCATATTATCAAATATCTAAAAGGCATCCCATCATATTTAAAACTTTACATTACATCTACTTATACAAAATATCATCATCATCCTTACCTATACTTTACATTAGCACTATCAAAAGTAAAATTTTTGCCTTTTTTATTATAACAATTTTATTTAGCATAAGGCGGTTTTTATCAAACAAACAAAAACTATATAATCCATCAAAAATAATATACTATCAAATGGCATTTGCAAGTAAAGAAAGAGACCCGTCACATCGGGGACGGTTATTAGAAGTATTACAAACTCTGGATATACCTTTAGAAGAACCCAAAGCTGAAGTATTCTCATCCTTCCTGAATCTTGTTATGACTCTCGGACAAATCATATCATCCGAGAAAAACTCACCAACTGATGAACGATTCTCGGAACTTATTGATGTCCTTATCTCAACTGTCCCAAATAAAAAATTCAAAGAAGATACCCGCAGACTCCGAAACTCTCGGATAGATAAAGAAGCCCTAACCCTCTCAACAAACGAAGATATAGGGCGTAAAATAAAACAAATCAACCGTGAAATTTTTGGGGAAGTTTGTTCATACATGGATAGGTATGCAGGCGGGGAACAAACCAATCGTATATCTTTCGTTATCCCAGTAAAAGAAATCAGAGACATCATGACAAAACGCAACCCAGAACATTTTATAGAACACTTATCAGAATTAAAGGAAGAAACAGTAGAGGAAAAGAAATGATAGAACTAACACCAATACAACATTTATCATGGATAGTATTTTGGTTAATTGTATCACTATTAATCACTATTAAGAATAGTAAAGTAGGGTGTCTTGTTTTCCTTTTCTGGATGGTTATATCAATACCTTTTTCTCCATTTCTTTATGGTGGATTATCCTTTATTTCAATACTCTCACAGTTTGCTATGTATGAATCATAAAAACAATCAAACGGAACATAAATGCCCTCAATAAATTTCTGCAAGATGATAGCTCAGGACATTACCAGCGAACATAACCAACACGCCTCACTTCTGATAACAGGCAGAACAGGAATAGGGAAATCAAGCACAGCAATGGCAATAGCCGAATTAACAGCACAATACATAGCAGAAATCAAAGGCGGTAACCCAGAGGATTATTTCTGTCCTGAAAATATTGCAATAATATCTGATGATGAAGTAATAAGAGTAATAAAATCAGGGATAATGGATAAACCTTATTCCATCGTTGGCTTTGACGATATACAAAATTTTTGGAATGCCAGAAACTTTATGTCAGGTCAAAATCAATCCATGAATGACATAGCAACCACAATACGCACAAAAAATCTATTCATATATTTCACTGCTCCATCTGATTTTATGATAGATAAAGTCCCCAGAGAACTTGTTCGTTATCATATGGAGATAACGCAACCTGTTTTTAATATGGGATATGTTAAAGCAAAAATAAAAGAACCTTATACAGTACAGACAAGAAATAAAAAAATGTATCCCTATCTCATGGATTTAGACGGACATAAAATAAAACAACATATAATATTCCGTCCATCTCAACCGTTAGTGGATAACTATGAAAAACGCAGAAAAGAAATCGAAACAAAAAACACCAATGAAACGGTAAAAAGTATAGATGAATTTATCAATCCTGAATCTCCATTTACCGCTATGAGTGAAGGAAAAATGGAACAGCAATTAAAAAAACAAATTGAGGAAAAAATCCTAAAAGAAAAAATCACTAAAAAACTCATGGATGAAGCCATAATAAAACACCCTGAATTAATAGCAACCTTTACAGAAAGAACCGAAAGAATATCCAAAAAACAACTATTTTCAATCCCGATGAAAGCGGATTATGATAATGGGAATGGGTTATCAATGACAAAATTAGCTGAAAAATATAACTGCTCTACCCAGACAGTTTATGAAGCTTTACATTTCAATGAACCAAAACAGTAGTAAAACCCTACAAAAATATGTAAGTTATGAGATATGTGAATCCCATAAGAAAATTACGAACCAATGATTATATGAATCCCATAATTTTTGTGTGAGTCATGAACCTATTGAAACCCAAAAACTTGATGTGAACCATGAATAGTATGAAACCCATTGTCCTTTTGTGAACTTTATAAACAACGAAGAAAAAACCATCACTTATATGAATAAATTAAAAGATGATGACTTTACAAAAACCATGAAGCAAATCGCTTTACTTATTGCCGTTGTGTTAATACTGGGTTTTATCCTCATTGGTATAACACTTGCTAATAATCAGTTAGATAATATAACAAAATCCCAAGTATCAGAATGGCAAGGGGAACGTAATATTCCAGATAAAAACTATATCATCACAGGAAAGTTTTTAGGATATGGAAACAAAACATCATTAAATTCATCTGTTAATAAAGGTAATTATAGTTGGGTTACTACCGATAAATACGGATTAATTCAGGTATATTTACCACAACTAAAAGATAGATTTTTCTATAAAGTATGTCAGCATAAAATAGGTGATAATGTAACTTATATAGGTGCTTTCCGTGATGAAAACATCAATACAAAAAATAAAATAAATGTTTTTATTCCTTTCAATATCACGCCTAACACTACATTAACATCATCAGATTTTATTCTAAAAAGGGAACTATGCTAAATGATGAAAATGATTATTAAACTTTCCTTAACTTTAAATAGAATAACCTATTATAAACTATCTGAGGACAGTATATGAAACTACCAAAAAACACTATAAGAAACGGCTCTATCGGAGTGGCTTTTCTCTCATTATTTACTTTAATGTTCATAGCAACAACATACGGTGAGGGATTCGCATTAAGCGTTTTGTTTGTCGCTTATATGGGCATGGCGTTAGATGCAGATGAAAACGGACTATGAATAATGTTCTTTGAAGTAATCATCCTTATCCTTTTAGTTTTAGGAACTTATCTCGATATTAAAAGTCGTTTTGTTCCAGATAGAATAACTCATGCTATCGCTATTTTAAGTATCCCTATTTTAAATCTTTCAAACACATACACTATTAATGGTATTGTAATAAACGATACCTTGAAAGCTCAAGTTTATTTCGTTTACTTGATTCTCGCTATTTATTATATCGGTAAAAACTATCACTATCCGCCTTTAAACATGCCTTTCAATATGTCCGCCGATGCAAAAGTCATCATACCTTTAGTTTTTACCATGAATATAATGCAGTTTTTTATCTTTCTCATGATTATGCAAATAGTAGGCATCTTACTTTTCCTAATAAAACCAAAACAATCAAGCCAAGCAGGATTCATTCCGATTCTAATAGGATATACATTTACAATGATATTACCGTTGTTTTTAGGAGTTTAATATGAATAAATATATATTGTATTTAACCTATTATCTATTATGGATTACTGATGTTCGTCATTTTTCTGACCATACCAAAAATTTTAAAGGTTAAAAATGTACGTAAAAGCTAAATGCCCTTCGTGTGCAAGAGAAATAGCGATTCCGATAGACCATTTCTTACTTGGCCGAGATAAGTTAATAGGCGACAAACGTTGCCCATGTGGATATATACTTAATATTTATGCTTCGGTTATAGCGACACCAGAGATGTCTAATTGAGTATCGTAAGTAACCGACCCCGGACTATAAGTCCGAGGCATTAACGAAACGAACGGGTAACGACTTCTGCGGAAGTCGCTTAGACCCCTTTATTCCTTCTTTTTATTCTTGTTAATTTTATAATTACTATTACGATGCCTTAATCTTACTAATCATACCCTTATTCACCTTACTAATAGAAAGACTTATATACACCTAAAGACATATAGTAGTATTGGCAATAAGCCAAATACGGAGGCAAATAATATGGATAACTTGGTAAATACAAAAGAAAGTATAAAAACACGAGGACAACTCGAAGACCTCGTTTGCAGAAATGGACTTCTTGATGATGTAAGCCCAAAAGAAATCAGAAAAATGACAATCGCCCAACTACAGAAGGTATGGGATGAGGGTATAATTGAGGATGGAGGAAGATAAAATGAAGGATGATGAATGTGAACACGAATTTAACCTGCACATGCCTGTAAATTTACAATCGTGTTCAAAGTGCGGCAAAGCCCGCATAGACCTTGGGGAAGAAAGCATGGAAAATATATCCATGTCGTGAATACAGTGCCCAAGACGGAGATTAACCCTTTGCAAAAAGGCAATCTGACGGCTCAACGAATTTGCATAAGGCGAGTCGGTAAAGTTGCCTCCGGGTTATAGCGGGATTCGACTTCCCGCTTGGGCTTCAACCAGGTTCTTGTGATGTCCCCTGGGATATAGAAATTAAAAAAGAAACATCATTTAAAATAAAAAGGAGGATAATATGGATATAATATGGATGAGAAACAACGGTTGTTTCTCAAATTGTGAACATTATAAAGTTCACATGCGCTATGACGAAATTATGAACCAATGGTTATCGTCAAGCAGTTGCGGTTCTCAGCCACTCAAGACCAAAAACTTTTATAGATGTCGGAGGTTTAAATGAAAAATCTAAAAATCGATGAAGACGCTCACAGGATCCTTGTGGGCGTCAGGAAAACCATGGAAGATAAGGGCATCGAAAACCCTAACCTTTCGGATGCTATAAGGGAACTCGATAGCCGCCCTAAGGGGTCTAACCAAGCTACGAAATCACGCACCCCGCATTACAAATGCGAGGCATTGGATGAACATATAGAAGAGGATGTATGAAAACAGTTGATAAATTAAGGTTGAAATGATGAAAGATACTTATTTTAGTTGTAAAAACTGTGAACTTAGTTATTGTATGGAGTACATAAATAATAATAAGATTTGTTCAGGTGTAATAAAATCCCCTAACCCCAAAAAACCCTATGATGTTATTAGGCTGTGTATCAGAACATCAAATGAAGATGAAATTCAAACTTATGATTATACACCGGATGAAACAAGTTCAATTATTATCGTATTAAATCATGCGCTTGGTGACTGGCTTACCGAGTCAAAAGTCTATCAAAAATTTAGGAGTAAAAAATCGGTGTGATATAAAATATTAGAAACACCCAGCTTCATATAAACACAAGGAATACATTCACAAGTGATAATATTAACAGAGAATTATTTTCTCAGTAATTCCTTATTAATCTGTTTTGCGGCTTGCTGTAAACCTTTTTCAACATCAGAAAAAAGCCCTTTCGGTGCAATAGTCACCTTGCCATTTTCATATTTAACATCAAGTTTCGTGCCTTTATCCATTCCAGCTAACTCAACAAAAGCTGGTGGAATCATAGCAAAAAAAGACCCGCTATTATTTTTCTGTAATGTTCTTACACTCATAATACAAATCCATTATCTTAATTAATTTACTTGATATTAAAGTTTATTATGGATTTCATCAATGATTTAATAAATGATTTATATTATGCAAAAAATATCTTTATATATTTTTATATTTAAGTTATCTCTAATAGTTCATGGAGGTGAACTTAAATGTTTGAAACAATAAAAACAAAAGTAATGCAGTCTCATTTTATGAAGACTCTTTCCGTGCTGCTTTTTGCAGCGAGTGCATCGGTGGATGCAAAAAATATGCAGCCACTTATGGCAGCGCAGCGTGACATAGTTAAAAACGCCCCTAACGCCATGCTCGGCATGATGTGGGTTGTAGTTGGTTCGGTTCTGGCAATAGTTGTAGGTTCGTTCCTGCTCTATATTGGCTTGTTCCTTAACGCAACAGTAGTGAATTCACTGCCAGCAGTACAGGATGCAGCCTATAATACTACACTTGCATCGACAAAATCAAACGTGAACACAGGCTTTACCGTTATCGGTATAATGTTCATCATAATCGGTGCATCAGGATGTATCGTAGTGCTGATGAGCATGATAGGCACAATAGGTGGCGGACAGAGACAGTAAAACCCACCCTTTTTTTTAAAAGGAACGAGGTAAATAAATGTCACTGAAACAAAAGAAAGATAGAATCACATCACCTAAAGCAAACGCCAATATGGCGATGTTATGGGTTGCTGTTGGTTCTATCTTAACTATTGTAATTGGTGCATTTCTTCTCTATATAGCCATTTTCATTAATGTATCTACATCATCCGCCTTTGATTCTACCTTAAATCCAGCGTCAGCAACAGGCACATTCACCTTTTCAGGGAACACGTCAACAGGTGATTGGGCTAATATAACAAGCAGTGCCTTAGTGAACACCAGTTACTACTTCAATACCACAGGAATCGGAAAACCTATCGGGGCTTTGGTTGTAAGAGTGGATGGCACTACTTATAGGAACGATTCGGCGGGTTCAGCAAGTGCATTGGCAGCAGCCATTAACGCCGATTCAACATTTACAGGAATATTATCAGCAAGTAATAATGTTGTAAATGTAACTCGTGTTACGGCATCTGCAACAGGCACGGGCGGTAATAGCTACACAATATCTAAAACCGCAACAAACATAACTGTTTCTGGTGCAACACTGACAGGTGGAGTTGAAGGTAGTTCAGCATGGACATCGTCCAAATCAAATACTATGACAGGATACCTTATTATTGGTATAATGTTCATCATCATAGGAGCTATTGGTTGTATTACAGTATTGATGACCATGATAGGTAGCATCGGCGGAAGTGGATTGAAGAGAGGATAACACCAAAACACAAAACCACAAGAAATCAATAAACAATAAATAATAAGATATATATACCTAAAACGATAATATAAGTATTAGATTATGGAATTAATTCTTTACTTACTTCTTTTCGTTTTAGGTATAATTTTTTTTATTCTCAGTACAGAACAATCAGAATCAACGCATGATATTACAAATACCCATCAATTTCAATTCTCTTTTCTCTCATTAATTGTTTGGGCTGCTCTCGCTTTAAATTCTTTCAATATTACAATTCCGTCATCATCCCAGACTTACGATTATACTTTCATAGGACTATCCTTAGCATTTTTTGGACTATCCCTTTTAAATACAATCGTCCTTATGTTTTACGGCACTTATAACACATTATTCAAAGTAGCATCCCCAGAACTAAAAAAAGGCTAACAGGAGGAATAAAATAATGGCTAAAAGATATGTCAATATGACTGCAACTGAACTATATGAAAATATAAAAAATCAAGAAAAAAGAGTAGAGAAATTAACAGGAATTTACAGAAAGGAAGCTAATTTTAGGTTACAGAAAATGTTACGTGAGCAAAAAACAAGGTAAAACAATAAATGTCAGACCCAGGAAGTGCCGTTCAAGTTGTAAATATGGAAGCCTTACTATCAAGGCTTTTAAATAACGAATACATTCCAGAAGAAATTAAAGATGAATGGTGGCTTCTCTTATCTGACGATGTTACCCTTACAAACTTTGATGATAAAGCAATAGCATGGCAAATGAATAAATTCGACCTCTTACATCTTAGAACAATAGCATCTTTACACGGACATGCTTATAATAAACAAGTAGTAAAATTAATCAATGCCCTTGAAATGATTTATCACGCAAAACTCAACAGGGCAAGAAATGGCTTTACAGCTAATAACTTAGTAAAACAAATATCAGAGCAATATCTCATGGATAGAACCGCATCATCACAAGTACAAAATCAAAATCAAGGACTCTGGGGACATATTAAAGGCTTAGTAGGACGTGGCTAAAATGATTTCAGCTTTTCAAGAAGATTATATTTATATGGGAATTATATTATTAAGTGGTATAATACTTACCGCTATCGGAACAATAATTTTCACTTATTTATTACCAAAAAATATAATAGATAAATTCCAATCAAGAATCAATAATATAAGGAGATGAAATAAATGAGAAAAAAAATACCTAAAAATATTTTAGAAAAGTTAGATGATGAGTTTAAAACTCAAAGAGGTAAGTATCAAACCTTACGTGATTCTGGAGCATCAATCAATCAAGTGGCGGATGCTTATCAAATAAATCCTCGAACAGTATGGCAACGCACAAATGATAGATTTTATCGTCCAAAGGAAAAAAGTAAGATAATAAAGATATGGTAATATAAATAATAAGAAACAACAAAATGCCACCATTACCAACCCCAGAAATCCCGCAAAACGTCCCTGATATAGCTAAAGCAACGGAAGTAGCTGTTAATACGTATAGTGGTGAGATTTACGCTATTATGTTATTTTTCTTTATAGGTCTTATCGTTATTTTTGTTATATTACTATTGATAATAAAAATATGGGGTAATCCTATTAACGTGGCAAAATCAGCATCATTATCAGGAAAAGCCATCATTCAACATCTTGAAAATTCCAGAATTGGTTCTCTTAAACTTGCATCAATCGGCGGTGGTGCTTTACGTCATCAAAATATAGAAGACGGCACTCTTATCGCTATCCCAAAAGGTATCAATAATCTTGAAGGAAGTCCTTTTGTAAACTCATGGAATCTAACAGGTATTACAGTTCCAACGTTCCTTATCGGAGCAATAACAAAACTCAGAGAATATGGATACTTAACACGCCAAAAGCTACAAGATGCGATTGACCAAAATAAAGCACTAAGAGCAACATTACTCAGTGAATTACAAATAGCTATTACATCTAAGGATGAAAAAAACCAAAAAGACTTAGAATCAAAATTACAAGAAACTCCTGACATAGAAAATGTTAATCTCATCACAGAATCTTATGATTTTAATAATTTCTCGGATATTATCAAAAAATCAAAATCACCGACTTTATATCCTTTACAAATAGAACACACAAATGAGTTCATACAACCTATTAACCAACACTATACCGAAGCAGATATAACAAAAGAAATCAAATCCTATATGATGGGAATACCTGATACTTTCGGTAGAACATTCCTTTTAACAGGAATCGGGATATTTATAGTAGCCCTCGCTATATATTTTATGATGGGTTCGATTAAGTAACATATATAAATAAGGAGAAATAAAACAATGGTAGCACAATTAACAAATAAACAACTAAAAAAACAAGCAGCAGAAATATATGGTATATCAGAAGGTTTGTTGAGAAAAAACGTGTTTGTGCAACAAGGATTTAACGATGTTATAACGAGAAAAAAACAAAAAAAACACTCAAAAAATTAGGATAGGTAAACTATGGGTAAACGAAAATTAAAAACACCATTTGATGAAGTCCATGAATTTGCAGACAATATGGCAGATAGCCCAAAAAAAACATATGCAAGAACATATTTACATTGGATAGAAGGTAATTATCCAGAAGAACCAAATCCCAAAGTGTTAGGATTAACAATTGATGGGACAAAAAAAATACGTTCAAGATTTTCAGGGTATCGGCAAACCTTAGCTGGATATAAAAGAAAATAAAGTATTATGAAAAACAAAGAATTTTTACTCACACTTTTTACCAACATCTTAAAAAGTGCTATCGTCATGATGTTTATTACTGTTCAGTATATCCTTCTTTATTTTGCTATGTTTGGATATGCAACAATAAGAAATGGTGGGGGAATGATTATTTTCCCTTATACAATGATACCATTATTTTCCGATTTATATATAATAGCAATATTTGTTTTTGCTATTTTTATACTAATAAAAATATGGCATCTCGATACTTTAATTCTTAATCAATACAGAAAGGTGAAAAATGTTCGGGCTTGATATAGTTTTCCCTCGTGTAGGATTCCTTCAGTTTTGGCTTACCTTAGCAGTAGGAATCGTTATTATAATAGCATTTGCTCTTTATCTTGGACTTTTTACATGGTACTTCGGAAAACCCTTACGAAAATACCTTACAGCACGCCTTACACCAAATAAAGGTATAATTCAGGAATATGAACAAGACCATCTTAATATCAGGATGGCAGAAGTTAAAGACGGACAATTTACTAATCTTGAAGCACCATTACAAACAACGGAAACAAAAAAAACAGTAAAATCATGGTATAAAAAATCACTCTTAATTTCAGCCTTGATTTTCATATCAGGATTATCTGTTCTCGGATTATCATACACTTCTGTTTTTTCTGATAACTCCGACTTTGTTCCTTTTATAATCGGCATAATCTTATTATTTATCGGAGCATTAATATTAATAATATCTTACTCTATGAATCATGGTACTCTGATTAAAATTATTCCATCAAAACCAATAACAGCAAAATCTATAATATCAATTAACGGTGTAAAAACCCTTATGGCGTGGAATGTAACCCCAAAACTTCCATCTCAATATATTAATGCTTTACAAACATTGCTTACTCTGGGTTATAATTCACCACAAGAAATCATAGATGATTTAACCCATGTAAATCCAGATACCAATGCCGTAGAACCCTTAATTAATGCAAATGAAATTATATCAGCAAACCCAGCCGACCTTACTTATAATGATTTTCTTCAACTTCATAAAGAAATGGCAGATAAATATACTATCAAAGTTACTCCAGATGACGTTCTTAGTTTCTCGGAAAAGTTTTTGGATGAACACGCAAGAAAATCAATTATTGAAAAAACAATAACAGTAGAACAAAAAAGACTCTCCGAGAACAAATACCAAAAATATGCCTTCATCATTATTGGATTAATGATTTTGGGCGGATTTATTATGATGATGTATAAATTAAAGTATGGAGTGAAATAAATGAGTCGTTCCGATGCTGAAATAGCAAGATGGCGTGGATTAGTAGAATCGGCTAAAAAGAAAAATAAAATGCCAGAAATGCAACAAAGAATTAATAAGTACAAAGGGTCGATTATTTTAGGCAGGGACTTTCAAGAATCTACTGAAGAGTATCTAAAACGAAAAGATTTAAAAAAGTTTTGGGAGTGGATACCTTAAATGGACTCAATAAACTTCCCTACCACGACAGATAAAGAATTGCGGTTGAAGGCAATAGCCGCAGAACACATCAATATAGTTCAGGCTATTGCTCAACTTCAAAACGACTTATCATTTTCAACATCAAGCGCAAACAATCTTTACGCAACACTAAAAGGATGTCATGCTATTTTTGTATCTTTACATGGATTTGCAAGAACAAGCGTAGTTGAAAAACTATCACAGGAAGACAAAGAATTAATAGAGAATTTTAGGAAAATTAATTTTAATTCCCTCTTAATATCAGATAAGAGCAAACCATATTCAGGGAAATTATCAAGTGTAAAAAATACTGCTATTATAAAACAAACAGCAATGGACTTTATAGTTTTGTTTGATAAGTATCAGGATGCTCTTCATCAAGCTGGGCTGGCGGGGTTATAAACATGAATCTCGATGAAAAAATATTTGGAAAAGGTGGGATAAAATCTTTACTATTGGATATACTCAAAATCTTTAAGTTATCAAAAAATAATAGTAGTATAAGAGAGGAAAAAATATGAGCGCACAGGACGATGAAACGGAAAAGAGGAAAAGACAAATCTAAGCCGACTTAGAAAAACCTAAAACTCAAAACAGATTCAGACGGAGACGATAATAATGGGAGCTAAAGAAGAAATGAAAAGGGAGTATGATGCACGAATTAAGAAAGACCCTGAAATAAATCGTGCTTATCTTATGAGAGAACTTGAAAACAAATATGGAGAACCTCAGGTAAGAGAAAAACAGGAAAAACAAGAATATCGCCGTCCACTACAAAGAGATTTCTTAGAAAAAAGAGCAACATCAGGAACAAATCTAAGGGATAAAATAGAACCTGAAAGAAGAGAAAGAATGGAAGACAGAAACCACAATGAGCCATCACTTATAGATAAACTATTTGGTAATACTAAAGTAGGAACTTTTGTTCATAATACCGCAAAAATAGGCAGCGGAATAGGCAGTGGTTTTAAAGGTGCAGGAAAACAAGTAGCAAGAACAGCAGCTCCTGCTATAAACACATTAACAAGACTTGGTGAAAACGTAAATATGAATGTAGGTAGGGACATGTCTAAAAATAGAGGTAGTGGATTTGGAATAGGTAGCGGCAAAGATTATGGATTTCGTCCAATAAACTTAACCGAATTTGCTTTTAGTAATCCTTTTGCTCCCAAAAAACAAAAAACACAGCAATCTAAAAAGAAAAAAACAAACAAAAGTAAGGGAAGAAATATCACTATACATCTAAAATAGAGATTATGGATAAAGAAACAAAAAGAAAGGTAATTACACGGTTACACACAGCAGAAAAGAAATTTGATGACCTTGTTCATACTAATTCATTACTTTATCAGAGAATTGTACATAAAAAAGGAATGAAAAGTCGTACAGGAATTACGTTTGATGATAACGATAAATTAAGAAATCAAATGGATAGTGCTCTTAAAAAGGTTAATGATTTTGTAAAGAAACGAGATTTATTATATATAAAAAGAAAGCAGGTTTTGCACTCATAAAAAATAACATTAAAATAGGATAAATCATGGTATTTGAAAGTATCACTAACTTTATAAATGAAAAAATAGAGCAACGAAAGATACGTTCAGATAACATAAAAGAAGAGCAAGCCGTATTAGAAAAAGCTCGTCATGAAGAACGCCTTAAATCTGCTCCATTAATAGCAAAAACAGAAGAGAAAAAACACCTTAAAGAAATATTAGAAGGGAAAAAAACATCAGAGGATAAAGGGATACTTTCTAAATTTATGGAAATGTCCAGAAATGTCCATGATAACTTAGAAAAAGATAGTGGAAAAGGATTTGGAATGCCTAATATCAATAAAAATCAATCAATGATTGGTAATATGGGTGATTTTACTTTCGATAATCCCTTTGCTCTGAAACCAGATAAGAAAAAACAGAAAAAACATCACAAAAAATCTAAAAAAAATCACGATAATAATAATCAATCAAAACATAAAAATACAGGAAAAGATATACATATACACTTGAGTAAATGAAATGGAATTAATCCAGCCACAATCAATACAAAATGCACCACAACCAGTAATAGTACCCACACCGTCTATTAACAGAGGGGAAGCAGTAGCAAATACACAACGTCTTATTGCACAGGAACAATTTAATATTGCACAGGAAAAAGAACAAAAATGGGTAGAACAAGGTAAAACACTTCTTGCCGAATTACCTAAAACACCGTATGCAACCGATATAGAAAAAGCAACTAATTTATTTAATTTAGGGTATATTTCGCAATCTGAATTTACTGAATATAGTACAATTGCACACAAAAATACTGATATAACTCAACAGAACGTAATCGCACAGGAAAAAGAACAAAAATTCCAAGAATATCTTAAAACAGTAGCAGAAGGTAAAGATTTAGTTCAAACTGTAAATATTAACACATGGTGGAATACTCGTAGAGGTTCTCCATATGGTGCTTATAATGCCACTCCTAATGTTAAATTGCCTTTTCAATCAGAGTATTCAAGTGGTGAAAGTCAAGGTGTAGTTGGTTCTCAACAATCATTAGAAGATTTTGCAATATCTGGAGCAAGAAGTTACTATGGTCTTGGTTCAGAGGATACAATCAAAGTTAATGGTAAGGTAATTCAAACATCATCATTCACACCAGAACAAAAAGTAATAGCAAATCAAGTATTTTCAGGTAGAATGGCAGCGTTAGCCAACTATCAGAGAGAACAAGCTAATTATCAAGACAATGTTAAAACGGAATGGTTAGTATCTGGAAGAGGCTCATGGGCGCAACCAGCATCATTTGTAGCAACATATCAAAATCAAATGGGAGTAACACCATCAAACGCTTTAATAGACGTTCCGAAATATAACATATCCCCAGTGCAATTAGAAGCACAAAAAGCATATATCGGTAGAAGTAATCCAGATATTGTTATAGACCCCACTCAACGTCCTGTATGGTCATCAGTAGGAGCATTTTCAACAGAACAAAACCAAATGTCTAATAGAGTTGGTACAATCACACCAACAGTCTCAGAACAGTTTACGTTTACTCCATCAAAAACAGTTTCCATTATACCTTCATCTTTAATAGGAATAGAATCAGGAATAATAGATAAACAACCACTATCCCCTAATCAGCTACATGCTTTATCATCACAAGGACTAAGTGATTTACCTCAAATCTATGGATTGGTTAATCCTTCTGGTGCTACTATAAGGACAGGGTTAAATGAATTAATAAATCAGTATAATCAAAATCTAAATCCAGAACCTCTTAATTCCAATCGTGGATTCCAGATGCCAACAGACATTAATCCAGCAACAGGAAAAGGATATTCAGCACTTGATATAACCTTCCAGAATGAGCAATTACATAAAACAAATTTAACAGAATGGTATCAAATAGGGCGTACTGGAAATCTTACAGGTAATGAATCTTTTAGAAATCCATTAAATGCATCGGATTGGTATTCATATAAAGTATATCAAGCGAACACTAAAGCAGCAGATATATTTAGTGAAAATATGTATGGCGGTGTTTTACCAACACCAGATATACTTAAAACTCCATCAGGACAATCTTTTTTACAATACGGAAAAAAATGGGGAACTGAACTTGCAACTGCATTACCTTTATTCGGTTCGATGTTTTTACTCACAAGTGAAACATTAATAAGAGAACCTAAAGCAATCCCAGAACTTATGTTAGGTGGGGTTGCATTAACAGGTGGTTCATTAGTTAAAGGTGAAGTAGAAGACCCGATAGGAACAACAGGTTCATTAATAACGCAATTAATAGCATTCAAAGCTCTTGATATTGCAGTAACAAAAACCCCTGAATTTGCAGGGAAAATCCCTACCGAAAAAATGTTCGGAACAACATTTAAAGACATAGGGACTGGATTAAGAGAAATATCTCCAAGTGAAGGAAAAATATCAATTCCTTCTTTAACAACAAAAGCAATGTTCGGAGATACAGGAACATTACTAAAATCATATTTACCACAAGAACCAATAGGAGTTTTCCCTGCGCTATCTTATAAAAATGCTTTCGGTAATATTAAACCTGATATAATAAATATTATAGGAAAAGAAACAGGAACTTGGCAACCACCTCTTATTACTACTAACGCTCTTTTTGGAAATTTAAAACCAGACATAATAAATGTAATAGGTAAATTCCCAGAAGGAAAATCACTGCCTCCATTTACTTTAGAAAATACATTTGGAACAGCACTACCAGAAAAACCAACTGTTAATTTACGTTCTGCTTATTCTCAAAAAGTAAGACAAGATATAGAATTTAATGATTATGAGAATTTAATGAATGCAGGACGTTATGATTTAATAGATAAAAAATATCCTACTCAGGAACCAACCCCAGTTAGTAGAACAAAAATAAAACCAGAAGAATTTATTATTCCAGAGCATTTAAAAGAAAAAATGCCATCTTTATATGAACGTAAGTTAATTAATTTATATAGAGAAATATTATATGTAAATAATCCAACATTTATGATGGATTTAATAATAAAACCATCAAAATCTATTGGAATAAAACCGTCTTTTGAAATAAAAAGTGAAATGATAAAAGGCGATGCACTTGGATATGTTAAGTCAGATGAATCATCAATATTGCACATAGGGGAGGGAAATACCCCACAACAAACACTTACAACGATATTTCATGAAGCAGGGCATCAGTCACAACTAAAAGCAAAAACTTTAGATGTTGTACCATCTTTCTTAAAAAACAGAAATATCCCTGTAGTATCAGATTTAGCTTTTAGAATAGGAACAATAATAGCAGAAGCAAGAGCATATAAAATAGAAGCGAAACTAACAAAAGAATTTAATGAAATGTATGGCACAAAAATAAAACAAGAACGATTATCTATTAATGATTTGCCTTATGCACCCGAACATTATATAGGACAAAAAATAGCACCTTTTGTTTCGGTAAGAACGCTTCCACAATTTAGATTTAAGTCTGTAAAGCAGGATTTACTTCCAGAAGAATGGTATGGTAAATCAAGTGGCTGGAGTCCTATATACTCAAGAATTAGTTATGGCGGAGCAAAAACCGATATAGTGTTTCCTAAGCCACACCCAACAAGTTATTCACCTTTCCCAGAAGTAGAAGGGACTCCATTAAAACGAGAAGTATATCCTTATGGTAGATACTCAAAATTAAGAGATAGAATAGTTACCACTGGCGAAGAAAATATAGAAATACCAAAAACAAGAATGCCTAAAGTAAAAACAGATGATGGAAAGGTATTCATTAAAAAAGATATAATGGGTAATTTAGAAAAGAGATGGGAACAAAGAAATATAGGACTCGATAAACTTGCAAAAGAGCAAGGTGTTATGCCTACTAAGGAAGGTATGATTGTTCTAACAAAACTCAAAGAGCCCACGTCAAAAGTTATACTTAAAGAACCAGAACCAAAAACAGTAGTGATTGAAAAAATCAAAATAAAAGAGCCAGAAATAAAAACAACTCAAAAGCAAAAATCAAAAACCCCAACTATTTTAATACCTTTAATTGATTCTAATTATGTAGAGAAAAATCTTTTTAACACTCAAACACAGATAACTCCATTTCAAAAAGCGGCAGTAAAACAAACTCAAAAAACACAAGAATTACTTTTTATAAAACTGTATCAAGATACATCATTAAACCCTATTCAATCCACAAAAACATCACCATTATCTGCCACAAAAACAGCGATAGATACAATAACATCATTGAAACCTATTCAAGAAACAGTACAAAGAACAAAGCAAACAGAAAGACAAGTTCAGATAGAAAGACAAATATCTGAAATGTTTTCTACTCAAGAAACAGTACAAAAAATAAAAACACCTTTGATATTACTTGATTCTTATAAACCAACGAAAAAGAAAATCAAGCGTAAAGAAAAAACTGGTTATAGCTTTGGATTCCGAGCATCTCCGATACTTCCAATTAACATAGATGTAAAAAAAGGATTTGGGAAACAAGTAAAAGAAACAATGAGGGATGCAGCAAAAGAATTTAGTAGAGAAATGAAACTATCAGGATTTAAGAAAATATGAAAAATAAACCCCAAAACGCCGTTGCCTTCCTTTTATTCTACATACTTTTAAGTCTCTTTTTATTCGGTCTTATTTATGGATTCCTTTCAGATATTCGGGATAAAGTAATTCCTGTTTACACTACTTTAGGTTTATTATCACCAGAATATAGTGATGCTGATTCATTATGGGGATTTAATGCCCTTAATTTTATGTTATCATTTAGCATAGTGTTTTTCGTAATTTCAATCATCTGGTATTCATTTCAAATGGCGCAACGTCCACTTCAGCAATGGGGATAAATATGAATAAAAATAGAACATATAAAAAATCACTACCATGTAACCTTAAATTTGGTGTTGTAATGGATGAATTTTATAAAGGTATATTACATTCAGGTTTAGGGCAGGGACACATGGTTACTAATCGAAAACAAGCTGAAGCAATAGCATTTAGTGAAACAAGAAAATGTAAATCAAGGAGGAAAAAATAATGCATGAACGAATACCACAATATGACCCAGGAAAAATATGGAAAGAAGTCGGAGAACCTGAAAAGAAAATGAATATAAATATTAGTAAAAAGAATAGAAAATAATGGCAACACTTGAAATAAGATTATCCAAAAAAAGAGCATCATACTTAAAATCTCACTTAGAAGAAGAGCATCCGAAATTAACAAAAGGAAAAATGAAAATAAAGAAATAAATAAAAACAAATCATGAAAAATAAAACAAATCAACCTAACGCCGTGGTGCTTGAATGGATAATTGCAATTATAGGAGTATTTTTTATTATCATGGCTTATGCTTTCTTTATGCCTTTAGGTAATATTCTTATAGGTGTTTTTGTTGAAAATGGTACTCCTCAATCACAATTATTATTTGCCAGAAATATGTCAATATGGTCATTTGTTTTTGTAGGATTAACCTGTCTTCTATGGGCGTTTTTTTCCTCATACCGAAAAACTTATGATACATCTCAAACAGGATGGGTAAGATAATTATATATGATAAAATCAAATAAGGAGAAATAAATATGGTAAACATAAAAATAAATCTAAAATGGCTGCTGTTAGCCATAGGAATAGTAGCAATTGTTGGATTAGCTTATGCAACGCCGATAATTGGGAACGATATAACAATATCTGGATATTTTAAAGGAAACATAAATAATTCATATATAAATTGGCTGACCGACCTTGCGATTGCTGATGGTGGCACAGGCGCAAGCACAGCAGCAGCGGCAAGAATAAATTTAGATGTACCAGGATTAAATATACCTAATACATTCTCGGACAATTTAACTGTTGTTGGTTCAGATGTTTATCTGCTTGATATGGGAGTTTACAACGTCAATCCAGGGGGAGGACAATATGCAGAATTAGCAGCGTGTAACAATCTCAACGCAACTTGTGTATGGGTTGTAGCAGCGGGACAAAATTATGCCGAGGGTGGAGGATTGAACTTAAATGAAACTGCTCTGGTTTCAAGTTCAGGAGCAAATGCTCTCGTGATAAAAACTAACAAACTGAATGCGACAATCAGATACGTTCAAAATGTGGGTACAATGAAGGAAGTAGGTCGGTGGGGGCTAAACTCAAATAATGAGCTGGGTATTTTAGTAATAAATAAAAGTGTAAGCTTGGGTACTGATAATAATGGCTATCATCTCATATTTGCACAACAAGATAAAAGCGGTGTGGGCGGAGTAATCCAAGGTGGGTTTTATGGAGTATATGGTGCAGACAGTTACGAGACTTTACAGATATTTAACGGTTCATCTCGCTTAAAAATTATTAACGCTGCTGGAAAAGGAATAATAATCAATGCCAGTAATGTTGATAATGCTGTGATTTTAGATGATGTTGTGAAAATGACTGGTCTTAGAGCAGCATCAGGCACACCATCTGATGTATGTATTGACCCAACAACTTCTGAAGTTTTGAAAAACCCAGCACTAACCTGTACAGTTTCGTTAAAAGAATATAAAGAAAATTTTACAAACATCACAAAAAACGACATGGATAGACTCAAAAAAATTGAGAACGAAACTGAAAAGTATGATTATAAAAAACAATCAGGAACACATTTCGGATTAACTGCTCAAAAAGTAGCAGAGATATTCCCCGAACTTGCTCGATATAATATTCCTGTACGAATAATATTCAATACCACCACAAATCAAACTGAAATAATTCAAGACTATCAAAACAAAACCCTTGCTACTTATGAAATTCTTGAATTTATCCCTCTTCTAATGAGGGAAAACGCAGAACAGCAGAAACAAATTGATAAACTGGAATTAAGGCTCACAGCACTCGAACAGAACACCTGGTCTTATCAGATTAACCAACTGGCGATACGGCTCGGAATCGTAGAAGCAAAGGTGAATCCATGAACCTGACTCTTGTATCAGGAACATTCAACTTGGCAACATGGGCAGCGATTGACTTGAGTGGATTAGCGACTGGACAGAATAGCAATCTCTGTCAAGAAGATAGCGATTATCATCATATCCACCCTGATTTGCCTTATGTTGTGCCGTGCCCAAGACGGATTCACAAGACGTTTCAAGGAAAATCCCACTTTCAAAACGTAAATGTAATGTTAGGATTAAGATTGGGGGTGGGGCTATCGACCCCGTAGTTGCATTCTCAGGAAGCGCAACAGATTGGACAGCAGGTGTTTTACCAGTAGCGACCGGTAGCACCGATGCGGATTTGCGGTTTTTAAATACTTCTGATACTCCAACCAGATTGCATTATCGGAAGACTGGAAGCACCGAGGATGTGCCTATAAGCATCTTGCCAGGAGATTACACCGCAACTATCAGGGTTCCACTAACCACAGCAAAGACGGTTGAATACAAGCTCGAAGGTGGTGGCTCGATACAATGTGAGCTTCTTTATTATTTTGGAACGACGATGTTGCCAACCTCGGTCACAGTGGCGGACATACGGACAACATTGCTGAACAACGGATACAATACAATAAGCATTGGCGATGTAGCGATTCAAGGTTATATTGATATGGTTACTGGCGACATTACTGATGTAGCAACCAGACATGCGAACATTGCAGGATTTGCGTTGAATACCACGATTAAGACAAACGCAATAAAACTCGGTGTATTATACCATACCTTAAATTTACTGAGAACTTTAGGTGCGGCTTCAGGATTGGCGCAGGATAGAATAATCGTTGATTCCGATACTCTTAATAATTATAAAGACGATTATAAAGAAATGAAGGATGGAATATGGTCAGGTACTAAATATGGAGCATGATTAGAAAATGTCAGCATTAGGAAATGTCGGAACTGGAAACTTAACCACAGTATTGCTTAAAGAAGAACCGAGTCTTGCAGGAACGATAACCACTGCTACGGAAGTATGGCTCAGTAAAAACAGGGCGTTCTTCCAGAGATTGCCAAATATCGTGGATTCTGATTTTGCTAATGCGGTCAGTGATGGCATTTCTAAAGAAGTTTTCCATACGACTGCCGGACTATTGGTCGCTCAACTTGATACCACTACAATAGGCTGGTTCTTAAAATGGTTTGTCGGGACTTTAACATCAACGCAACAGGGTGTAACAAGTGAATACAAACATACATCCCAGCCAGGGATAACCACTCTCAAATCATGCAAGGTATTCATGAATATAGGTGGCATGTCTGTCGCTCTTAATGACGACTTCGCAGGACAGGCTATCGACAGGCTGGCTATCATCGCAAATATCCTTGAAACTGTAAAGATGGAATCCGTATGGGTTGGTATAAAAGACCAGGCAGGCTCAGGAACAGGAACGGCAGCATATACAGCAGAAAACCAGACAATATCTTTCAGGGATGATTCCGGTAACGCTGCTGTCAAGTTTTATATCGGTACAGTCGGGGCGACAACCATTGCAGCCATGGCAAACTGGACTGACCCTTATTACATGCGGTTTGACATGGCAAGGAACCGCAAGGTTGATAACTTCATATCTGATGGTACAGGTGATTCAGCAGGCATCACAGATGGCATATTCAGAGCCACAATTAACCTGATAACCACGCTTACCACGAACCAGAAGTATTCGGACTTCAGGTCAGGAACGGAAAAATCATTCGGTGTGAGGCTGGATACGGGCGTAGCCATACCTTCAGGCAATGGCAGTAACTACAAGCTGGATATAATCTTCCCAAGAGTTACTATCACCAATTATGACCTGAATGTCGATGGGATAAATACGATATTACCTGCTGTGAATTTGAAGCCGCAGAAAGACCCCACAGCCGGGTATGAAGTATCCTTCGAGCTTTTCAACAATACGACTGCCTACGCCAATGCAACCTGAGTGCTATGAATGCCACTACGCATAGACCCCGGGTGGGAACCGATAGCCCTTAGGGGTAATTATCTTTACTGGCGGAGGATTGGAGCTGGTGATTTTAAAGGATTATCTACTAATATAAAAATTCCACCCGGGCATCGCCAAAAGCCACTATTTAAACGTTCAAAAGGCTACCACGCTAAAACGAAAAAGGACGTATGGGAAAAAGTTAGGAGACCAATCCGTGCTGACGAACGTATAACATATATTCCTGACAGCCAACTTGCAGAAATCAAGAAGGATTTAGAGAAGTATCGCAAACTCACTTCAGGTCTTGGCTATCCCTGGGTGCCAGTCAAATACGAAGAGCCGTATATTTATTATAAGAGTTCTGTATCAGGGTTAGAAACAAAGTCATTCGTGCCGCCAGAAATGCGGGCATCGGCAAATCAGTTTCTAAAAGCATCTGGTGAGCCAGGGAGAGCAAGGATACTTGATTTAGACCCTGTTGGGAAGGGAAAGTATGCGTACATAGATAGGGGTAATTTCACGAGATTACGTGAGGTGCTATCGACAGGCGAAAGGGCAATGATGCCTTATTCTGTGTGGGATAAATATACAAAACGGACTGGTGTGGTTGAAAAAGTAATAGATGCAGAAACAATTATAGTAGAAGGTGTACTCGTCAAAATCAAATACGCACAAGCGCCAAATTTCAGGCAACACCCTAAAGAATGGTTAGCAGGAAAAGAATATCTGGAATCAATAGCTTTAAATCAATCAGTAGTTTTAAAAATAGATTTGAACGCACCGTTTGATAATCAAGGAACAGTAGTAGCAGAAGTTCGGATGCTCGGAGAGAAAATATACATCCCTAAAAACCAGACATTAAATTTATCGTTACCATCTAACAATATTTTCGCGCCGAAGGAAGGGCAGTCTGTACTTTTTGGCGGTGACGTTCCTATCATAAAACTAAACGAAACAAGAGGTAAATTAGAAGTCTATAATTTTTCAGGGGGATTAATTAAAGACCTTGATTTTCCTTCAGGAAAGGAAAAATTATCTGATTACGATGCAAGTTTGTATAATCTCATGGTTATTAAAGGAGTTGTCCCGTCTTATGAACAACTCGAAGCTGAACGGATACAAAAACGCATTAAAGAAAAAGCAGAAGAGTCCGCATTCGTCCAGCAATTGATGAAAATCCAGACTGACCTTACTCCAGCAGAAAGGGATAGACCCTCTGAATTTGGCGGGTTGGATTGGCTTGGGTTCCCAGAGTTTAGTCTCCAGAGTGAAGCTATTAACCTCATGCAATACCTGAAAACGGGAAAGTGGGGTACAATGACGTATGACCAGAAGATTGCCGCAGGAAACGTATTCCGTAAACTGTATGAAGAAAAACTCTATACTGGTAGGATGCGGATGAGGGACTATACCACAGGGCGATACCTTGATACCTCAGTAGGGTTTTTAATCGAACTTGGCGGAAACATTGCAGGTGATCCGTTATCAGTGATTGGATATGGGCGGGGAATACTGACGAAAGTATGGCAAGTTGGTAAGAATGAAATCCCGTTATCTCATGCCGGTGAACAATTATATATCCAACTCCGCAGGACAAGGGGTGAGTATGAAGCGAAGTGGCTGACGATTCAGGCTGCAAGGCAAGGGAAGATAGTTTTTAAAACAGGACAGGGATTTGTAGTCGAAGCCGCGGAAAAGGGGAGCAAGTACCTTCAAGCAGAAGGATTGCGGGTACTCGGTACGAATTGGGAACTTATTACCCAGACACAAATGCGAGTCCTTACATCGCCGTTATGGGTTCCTGTGAAATATGGGTTACTCCAGCCAGTGAAATATGTAGCAGGTGAAGCCTTCCCTCGTGCATCACGTCTTATAGAATATCTTTCTTCTATCGGAAGGAAAGAAGATGCTAATACTCTGGAACAAGTGCTGAAAGTTAAAGAAGAATATAAGCAGATGGTGGATAGAAAACGATTGCAGAAACAGTTAGCATCTACTGATATATGGTTACTCAAACAAGAAGCTAAAGCATCTTTCACAGATATAAAAGAATCCAATATCGCATCTGCAATGGAATCCTTGAAACAATACAAAGAGATTTCTAACAGGGAATTAAAACTTCAAAAAGAACTGATGGTAGCAATATCTGACCTCAAGACAACGCCAGAACTTGAGATGATAACCGATGCTCTCGAACTGGAATTAAAACAATCACAAGAAGAATCACGAGCAACTTTAAAGTTTGTTTCAGGTGAGTTTAAAACAAATCTGGATAATGAAATAAATAGACTTACAAAATTAATAACCATTTCAGATTTAAAAAGCGGATTTGAAGCAGATAGATATGGATTTTTACAGGGAACTAAAATCGTCAAACAGAACTTATTAGAAAATTCAAGAAACGAACTTAAAGAGATGCAGGATATACGTGCAGCTATTGAATCCGCTAATATTGATGCTGTGTCTGCACAGGTACAAGATGAATTGTTTATCAATCAAGAATGGAATCGGAATTATGGCAATATCATCACTAATCTGGTTGAGCGTGGAGAATCCCTATCTCCCCGAATTGGAATAACTACCAGAACACTTGAGGATTTTAATAAACAGTATGTTTTAAAAGAGACTGAACGTGGTCTGCTTACGTCTGAGCGTGGATTTTATATGCGGCACTGGATGACGAAAGAAGCAAGAGCATATTTCGGAGTTGAAGAACCTATCCTTGGTAAATTAGCAATCAAACAACTTTTCGATATTCAGCGGAAAAACGAAGGTACAATTGAGGCAATCAATGCTGCTTATCGAAAAAAATATGGGTTTGATTTCTTTGAAGCAAACGCATTTAAGATTCAAGAATTTAGGGCATTCGAGAGTATAGAAGCGATTGAAACTTACGATTACCTGACGTGGGTAAAACAAACTTATGGCGTGTCATTTGAAGCAGAAATAGCGACAACGTGGGTTTCCAGATTATTAGGTTATCGCAAGACAGCAGGGTATGGAATAAGTAAAACCCCGATGTTAAATGATGTTTATCTTCCTAATCCAATCATTAAAGCATTGGAATCCGACCCGATGTTTGCAATGCACATAAAACAGACCCGTCCAAAATCATATCTTGAAAAGACATTGTGGACTTCTGACACAGCACAGAGAGTATGGAAATTCGGGGTTACTTTCGCTGACCCTTCATGGCTTCCAAATAACGTCCAGTCCGGAATATATGTCGCTTGGATGTACGCTAAGATAACTCAATTAAGTTCATACACAAACGCATGGACTGAATTGGCGAGAAGAAGCGTAGTTCTCAGCAAAGTGTTTAAATTATCCGCAGATGGTGGCTTCGTCACTGATGTTTACGGCGAGAAGATTCTTGCCTCTGACCTCATCGCAGAGGCGAAAGAAGCTGGCGTGCTTGGGGTAGAAGGAGTTACAGATATATCCAGACATTATCAATTTAGAGTATCAGATAACCTCCAGGATAAAATAATGAAGGCTGCAAGCTGGGCTTTGAAGAATTCAGAGGATATTATCCGATTCCCCATGTACTATGATTTGCGGGTTACTAAAGGTCTTTCTAAAGATGAGGCAGCCAGTATTATCCGGCACACACAGGGCAACTATGCGAAATCTGCATTGAGTCCTTTTGAATACAACGTAATGACCCGATTAACTAACTTCTACGTTTGGTATAAATTCGCCCCGACACTGGTTGTCAAGCAGTTAATCGCCGAGCCGAGAACATTGACGATACCGTACCATCTCATGAATGCATGGAATGGCGACCAGGGCGACGTAGAGCGCCAATATCTCACAGACAGGCAGCTAACCAAGATGATATTCAGGATTCCCGGCACGGATGCTTATACAACTCCTGCGATATTCTCATTAGCGAATTCAGCTTATAAAATCGGGTACTTGTTGAAAAGCAAAGAGCGTGGTTTTTATTGGGATGAATTGAAAAGAGATCCGAATCTTCTTAAACGTTTCCTCAAGGACGAGACTGATGTTGATTGGTTGAATCGTGGAGCTGGCAGGGTTACAGTCGAAGGCGACAGAGCCACAATCACTTATGTCGAGACTGGTGATTCCATTTCAGCACGGATTGATACAGGGAGAAATAAACTCCTGATTGTGGATGACCAGACAGGAGCCACAATCAAAGAAGTCGCTTTCGATAACGTGGACGGCAAACTTGCGATTTATAAAGAGATACCAATAAGCGTGAGTGTTGAAAAAGTAATTGCCGAATATGCCGCAAGAACGCTTGTAATACCTATTGAACTGGCGATAGGCAGGGATTTCAGGTGGGGTAATCCGATTGAAAGCTCGTTCTGGTGGACGATTAATCAATTCACATCAACCACAGGACGCAACATAAAAGAAATTGGTGACCAGACTATTGACTGGCGTGAGAAGTTCGCAGACCTTGTTATTGGCTGGTACATTACCCACCTCAGAGATAACCCGATGATACCGAGAGAAGTTGAAGCGGACGACTCTCTGTCAAAAGTCATCGGGATAAAGGTGTGGGAAGTTGAGAGGGGTGATTACTATGGGTGTGGGGCATAACTATTTTAATCTTGATGATAATATCTAATGCGAGGAACTGATGCAAAAAATTTGTCCTAACTGTAATGCCGGAAACAGCAGCTCAAACATCTTCTGCCAAGTCTGCGGTACTAACCTCAACGAGCCGTGTTACAGCAAAGCCACTGCAAAGGGATTGAAGAACAGAAGGGGGACTTAAATGGCTTTAGACATTTCTTGGGAAAGCTACTTCACCCCTACATTCACGCCTGGCTTCACGGAAGGCAAGACATGGTACAAGCCCTGGCGTCTGGCATCACTGAATTTCGGCGGCGGGTTTGACACTGTACCAAAGGCATTCCAGTATATTTACCCGCAAACATGGGCTAACCGAAGCAAAGACCTTATCGCTTATGCAGAAGTCACTAAAACCTTGCGGTTCGGTTCAACGGCACAGATAATCTTAGATGTACACAGCGACAGGGATATTTTTGAGATTTCGGATAATGAGCATACAACTGGCGGTGTTCATGACGGTCACATGCTTCCCCGGATGAAGTTTCCATATCGGGTACACAGGATTAA